>DATACM010000068.1:0-9958 GCA_036259055.1 Acidimicrobiales bacterium
GGAAGCCGCCCAAGAGGCGTTCACGATCGCCGCCGAGCGTTGGCGGCGCGACGGCGTCCCGGCCAAGCCCGGGGCGTGGCTGGTGACGACGGCTCGCAACCGGGCCATCGACCGCCTTCGCCGCGATCGCACGTTCGCGGCCAAGACCCCCCTGTTCGCGCGTCCTGACGTGGTCGAGCACGACGTGGACGACGAGGGCGTTCCCGACGAGCGCCTCGAGCTGGTGTTCACTTGCTGCCATCCCGCGCTGGCCACCGAGGCCCAGGTGGCGCTGACCCTCCGGGCGGTAGGCGGGCTGAGCACCGAGGAGATCGCCCGTGCCTTCCTGACGCCCACCGAGACCATGAAGCGACGGTTGTCGCGCGCCAAGGCGAAGATCAAAGCGGCGGGGATCCCGTTCCGAGTGCCCCCCGACCACGTCCTCCCCGAGCGCCTGGGGGCGGTCCTCGCCGTGATCTACCTGATCTTCAACGAGGGCTACGGCGGACGGGTGGACCTGGCGGCGGAGGCGATCCGGCTCGGGCGGGTGCTGGTCGGCCAGATGCCCGACGAGCCCGAGGTGCACGGTCTCCTGGCCCTCATGCTCCTCCACGACGCCCGGCGGATGGCGAGGTTCTCCGGAGAGGAGATCGTGCTGGTACCCGACCAGGACCGCTCGAAGTGGGACGCGGCCCAGATCGAGGAGGGCCGCGCCTTGCTCGACCAGGCGCTGGCGCGCCTCGGCCGCGGCCCCTACGTGCTGCAGGCCGCCATCGCATCCCTGCAGATGGAGGACTCGCCCGACTGGCGCGAGATCGCCGCCCTCTACGGCGAGCTCGTCCGCCTCACCGGCTCACCGGTCGCCGAGCTCAACCGGGCCGTGGCCGTGGCCGAGATCCACGGGCCCGAGGTCGCTCTTCGGGTCGTGGACCGCCTGGGCCTCGACGGCTACCAGTACTTCCACTCGACCAGAGCCGAGCTCCTCCGCCGGCTCGGGCGGGCGGACGAGGCCGTCGCGGCCTACGGACGTGCGCTCCAGCTGGCCCGGGCGGAGCCCGAGCGTCGGTTCCTCACCCGGCGCCTGGAGGAGGCGCGCTCGCCGTCTCCGCGGCCTCCGGACGACCGATAAGGCCGCCCGTGTGCGGCGCGGCGGGGCGTTCAGGCCTCGGCACCGGCGGACCGAACGACGGTGCCCGGCGACCTCCTGCCGATCTCGAAGGTGTACATCCCCGTCTTGACCGCGGGATCCTCCTTGGCCATCGCGTCCACCTCGTCGGCGCTGTCGGCCTCGACCATGGCGAGACCCAGACGCCGGCGGGTTCGAGCACGGCGCCGAACACGACGAAGGCGACCGAGTCGCAGCGCGCACTTTCGGTGCTTCGGCACTCACAAGGGCGAGTTCATGGGTGCCGCTCCCAGCGGGAAGCCCATGGACGTCGACGAGGTCTTCTTCTTGCGCGTTGCCGATGGGAAATTCGTCGAGGCCTGGGGATTCGAAGACACGTGGGGCAGGCTGCAGCAGCTCGGGCTCGCCCCCGTCGCCCAGGCGAGCAGAGTGGACTAGTCACCATCACAAGCAAGACCAGCACGCTGCGGCGCACGTAAGAGAAGAAGCTTTGGCGGCTCGGGGTCATGCCGGCCTGAGGCGGGCGTCGCAACCCGCACTTCGGGCGGACGACAAGCCAAATGCCCAGACGCCGCGGTCAGGCCAACTCCGTGCGACATCCTCCCGACTTGAGGATCTCGTTTGCCCGTCGCAGCTCCCGGTTCTCCTTCTCCAGGGCGGCGATGCGAGCCTTGTCGTCCGTCGTCGTCCCGGGACGGGTCCCGCCATCGATCTCCGCCTGGCGGACCCAGTTGCGCAGCGACTCCGTACCGATGCCGAGCTGGCGGGCGACGCGGGTCACGACGCCGAAGCGCTCGCCTCCCTGGGCCTCGATCCCCTCGGCCACCATGCGCACCGCTCGCTCACGCAGCTCGGGCGGGTACCTCTTCTGGGCGGGATGTTCGGATGCCATGGGCTCCATGCTGCTTCCAAGCTCTGGAGCCTCCGCGGATCGCGGGGCGGTTCAGGTAGCGCTTCCCTGGTCGCCGCTCAACTGGCCTCGACGGCTCGGGATCGCGTCTCGAGGTTGGTGCTCCTGGGCGCCGGCGAGTCGGAGACGAGCAGGAAGACCTTCGGCTTGCGGGTGCTCAATCCGCCGGTTGCGTCCGATCTGAGGGCGAGCGCGTCGTGGGTCTTGGAGATCCGCAGACACGGCGGCTCTCGCAGCGCCACGATGGCGGCAGAGCGGGCGTCGTGGTCGGTCGAGCCTGAGTCAGGAGTCGGGCTCGGCGGACAATGTGGGCGGGATGTCGAGCACAGTCTCGCCAGCGGCAAGAGCTGCTGCGCGAGCAGGGAGCCAGTGGCGGTCGCCCCCTCCACCGCCCACGTGCGCGGTGAAAAGGCTTCGGGCCATGCGAGCAGGCGCCGGCGCTGGTCGCGATCAGCGCGCACGCGCAGCTCGCCGTGTACGCGCTCGTCCCCGTCGAGGGCGGCGGCCGTGTGGGATCCCTTGTGGGGATCGACTCCGATAACGAACATCTCAACCTCATAGGTGACTGCCCGATGGGAAGTGCCAGGGCGGGCAGGCCTGACGAGGATGAGATGCGCTTTCCTTTTCCGAGCCACGCCTTGGCCGGAGACCGGTGGGTGGCCGGTTCGCTCAGAAGCCAACCCTCTGGGGGCGGCAGGGCATTCGGGAGACCCCCACGGGACTCCGTGACGCTAGGAATCACCGTCGCGTCTGGGGTGGATCCTCCATCAGGGCATTACGGGGACTGTCGGCGCCACGAGTGTCAGGGCGACCTGCGAACGCATACCTCCGACGATGGAGCGCCGCACCGGATAGGGCGCGAGCGACGGTCCGAGGGTTGAGTAAGACAGAGGGTGCTGCCGCCCGCATGCCGAACATGGCCATCCGCCGAGCGAGCTCGGCATCGTGCACAGAAGCGGTCCAGATCGCGCGCTGGATCGGGTTCGGCCGAAGAGCGCGGGCGTCCTTGCGACCCAAGCTGTCGTAGCGTTCGATGAGGCGGTGTGCCCGTCGGTACCTACGAAGCCCCGTATCAAGACTCCCGTCACCGGCGAGGGCCGGCGTCGTTGCGTCGGCGAGCCACTCCGCACTGCGAAAGGCCCAGCCGCATCCGACCGCCGGAACCGGGTCTGATGCCGTGGCGGCGTCACCGATGAGAGCCAGCCGCGGGCGAGGGACGGGATGGCGCCTCACGCACGGGTAGTCGGTGGTTCCGATCACCTTTGAAACCCGCTCGGCCCGCTCCAGGGATGGACCGTCGGGGAGGGCAGCGACGAACCGTTCGAAGGCGGTCACCCGATCCTCGGCGAACTCGCCGAGCCTCGCCTTCGATGGGAAGACGCCGAGCTGGGTCAGGCCCTCGTCCGTCGAGTCACACACGGCCACGTCAGGGTCGAGAAGCCATACCTGACCGTCGCCGGGTCCTCGCATCTTCACCCCGCGGTAGTACGCCCAGTACAGGAATCGTCGGTTGGGGGCGGCGGCCTCGGGTACACCAGCCAGTCTTGACACCGTGGAGTGATGGCCGTCGGCTCCGACCACGAGGCGGCCGAGAACCTCGACGCGCTTCCCGGTTCTGGTCGTTACGCCGAGGCCAACCACAACCCCTCCCTCCTGGAGGACACCCGTAACGGTGTGACCCATGAGCAGATCGACGCCTGGACGGGAGGCCGCCATCTCCCGCAGGATCGGATCCAACTTTCGACGCCTGATGCTGATGGCGGTGGGCGCGTCCCCACACCGCGGCACGATCCAACCGGCAGGACTCCACACCGCGAGTCGCTCAGTTGTGGCTGCCCCCTCGTCCAGCAGCCGCTCCCACAGGCGCAGTCGCTCCAAAGTGGCACGAGCGCCGCCGAGGATGAAGTGACCGCACAGCCCCTTGTAGGACGACATGCTGGGGTTCCGCTCGAGCAACGCCACCCGTAGCCCGGCTTGCCCGTAGATGGCAGCCGCCGTGCAGCCCGCGATGCTCGCTCCGGCGATCACAACGTCGTAGTTCACGAAGTCCCTCCCCGTGTGGTTGTCGGAGACAGGATGAACGGCAACACCCAAGGCAGCATCGGTACTCAGTACGCGTTCCGTTCGGCGGTGTACCTATTGTTTGACCGGGATGGCCGACCAGCTGCAGCTCCTGGAGCGTCAGAGCCAGCTCGACACGCTCGAGGCGTGGTGGGCAGAAGCCGCCGCCGGGCGGGGTTGCATGGTGTTTATCGGCGGGGAGGCCGGCGCGGGGAAAACCGCGCTTGTTCGACGCTTCCGGGAGCGGCTGCCGGCCGGTGTGCGCGTGCTCGTCGGGTTGTGCGAACCCTTGTCGACTCCCCTGGCGCTCGGTCCGCTGCTCGACATGCTCCCGCACTTGCCCGCGTCCTTCGAGGAACTTCTCTCCGGCGATCACGATCCTGTCCAGGTTCGACGGGCGTTCCTCGAAGAGCTCGCTCGCTCGCCGCGGGGCACTCTGGTCGTGGTCGAGGACGCCCACTGGGCCGACGACGGGACCCTCGACCTCCTGCGCTACGTCGCCAGGAGGCTCGGGTCCCACCGGGCGATGCTGGTCGTGACCTACCGGCAGGACGAGGTGGGGCCCGGTCACCCCCTGCGCGTCCTGTCCGGCGATCTGGCGAGCCTGCCTGTCGTCCGCCGCCTGACGGTGCCGCCACTCAGTGAAGAGGCCGTCGCCGCCCTGGCCGAGGGGGCGTCAGTCGATCCCGTCGACCTCTACCGGAGCACCAATGGGAACCCGTTCTTCGTCACCGAGGTTCTCGCGCTCCCGAGCTCGGAGGGAAGCGGCGTCCCCCAAACCGTGCGTGACGCAGTACTCGCCAGGGTGGCCCGGCTCGGGCCCGGGGCTCGTCGCGTCCTCGAGGCCGCCGCCTGCCTCGGGTCGCGGGTCGCCCCGGAGCTGGTCGAACAGGTGTCGGGGGAGAGCCCCGAGACGCTGGATCGCTGCATCGAAGGCGGCGTCCTAATTCTTGGCGGTCGAGACGTCGCCTTCCGGCACGAGCTCGCCCGGGCGGCAGTCGAAGAGGCCGCGGGCCGGCGCGCCGCGACGTACCACGCCAGGGCGCTGGCGGTCCTGCGTTCCCTCGGGCCGGAGTTCGTCGACCCCGCCCGGCTGGCCGCCCACGCCGAGCGCGCACGCGACGACGCCGCGCTCCTCGAGTACTCCCGCATCGCCGCCGACCGCGCCGCCCGCCTCGGTGCACATCGCGAGGCAGCGGCGCATCTTCGCCGCGCTGCCGCCGTCGCCGGTGACTTACCCGAGCCCGAACGCGCTGAGCTGCTCGAGCAGCTCGGTCGAGAGTGCTACCTGAGCGACCAGCTGGACGCCTCGCTCGAGGCCTGGCGCGCCGCCGTCGAGCTGTGGCAGCAGCTCGGCGACCGCGTCAAGGAGAGCCGAGCCCTGGTGGGCCTGGCCCGGACCGCCTTCTTCGGAGCGCGCTGGCTACAGACAGCCGAAGCGGCGTGCCGGGAGGCCATCGAGTTGTTGGAGCAGGGCGACCTCGAGCCCGAGCTACCGTTGGCCTGCGCCGCGCTTGCGACGTTCGAGACCATCCGATTCGATAGCGACGCGGCCAGCTCATGGGCGCAACGGGCCCTGCGCTCCGCCGAGAAGCTCGGGAGCGAAGCGCTGGGGACACTCGCACTTGTGCCGCTCGGGACTGCCCGAGCCCACAAGGGCGACGATGGCGGGCTGGCAGTTCTCGAACAGAGCCTGCGCCGCGCTCAGGCCGCTGCGGACGCCGACACCGCTGGCCTTGCCTTCTTCTGGCTGCACCACGTTGCTGTCACGCAGCGGAGGTACGCGCTGGCGGAGCGTTGGTATAGCGAGGCGATGCCGTATCTCACGGAGCAGGACGCCGAGACTTGGCGGCAGTGGCTGCGTTCGTACCGGGCGAGAGCTCTCCTGGAGCAGGGCCGGTGGGGAGAGGCCGAGGCGCTGGCCACCGACGTCCTCCGTCACGCCAAGGTCGACGACGGCCGCAAGATGATCAGCATGGTCGTCCTTGGACGGCTCCGCGCCCGGCGGGGGGACGCCGAAGCGCTTGAAATCCTCCAAGACGTGCGCGAGCGCATGGAAATCGCGGAGCCGATCGCCGGTTGGCTCGTGACGTCTCTCCCCGCCCTCGCCGAGGCGATGTTCTACGCCGGCGAGGGGCACCGGATCCCTGCACTGCTCGCCGAGGCGTTTCCCCGCGCCATGGAGAAGCGTGAGCCGTGGTCTCTTGGCGAGCAGGCGTATTGGCTCTCACGGTCACACCACTTGGACGAGCTCCCCGAGGGCATGGCCGAGCCGTACGCCCTCCAGCTCGCCGGACGGTGGCGGGAGGCGGCCGAGGCGTGGCGCTCGACGGGATGTCCCTACGAAGCCGCCCTCGCCCTGTCCGACAGCCAGGAGGAGGAGGCACTGCGCGAGGCGCTGGCCATCTTCGACGATCTCGGCGCCCAGCCCGCCCGTCAGGAGACGGCCAGTCGGCTCAGGCGCCTTGGCGTTCGCTCGATCCCGCGGGCGCCGCGGCTGCGAGCTCCTGGTCGTGAGCTTCTCAGTGCACGGGAGACCGAGGTCCTCGCCCTTGTAGCGGACGGCCTGCGGAATGCAGAGATCGCTGAGCAGCTCTACCTCTCGGAACGCACCGTCGAGCACCACGTCGCCGCGATCCTGCGCAAGCTCGGAGTGGACAACCGCATCGAAGCAGGGCGGGTCGCCCGGCGGCAGCGGCTTGAGGTGCCAGTCTGACGCATGACCAAGCCCGGTGGGGTGGTTTCAGCTCGGCGCGTCAACTGAGAGTCCCATCTGTACGACAGCCGTGGCCGCGTGCGACTTCCCGCGCCACGATCAAGAGAGCCACGACAGATCGACGCTCCGGTAACGCTTCCGCTGGTGATTGACGCGCCCGAACGAACGCCGCACCCAGGTCGCCGATGAGGCACAAAAGGGACGGCTGGCGCGACGACCCGCGCCCACTGTCAGGCGGCCGGTTGCCTTCCGAGCAGGCAATTGTGTGGCAGCCACAGCGTGTCTCCACCTTCGCGAGGTGTCGACACCCGACTCGCCTCACATGCTCTGAGCAGGGAGTTGCAGCCCCAACGGGGTTCGAACCCGTGTCTCCACCTTGAGAGGGTGGTGTCCTAGGCCACTAGACGATGGGGCCTCGACCGGCACCGGGTGGACCGGTACCGGAGAGCTCGGGGGGGAGGACTCGAACCCCCAATAACAGGGCCAGAACCTGTCGTGTTGCCGATTACACCACCCCCGAACGGGCGACGTTCAGCCTACCCGCTGGTGGCTGACCTCAGACCCGAGCACGACGACCCGGTGGAGGTCGGCCTCCCGGCGGAACCCGATCACCCGCCCGACGGCCACCGCCGCCGTCTCCCGCACGTAGTACCGGGCCTCGGAAAGGCCGCCGATCGGACTGGTTCGGGTGGGCGACGTGTGCCCGTCCAAGCCCAGCTCGTCGGCTATCGCCGCGATCCGGTAGGCGTGGAAGGGGTCGGACACGAGCAGCACCCGGTTGATCGAGCGGTCGTGGAGGAAGGCGGCGACGGAGGACAGCGACTGGAACGACGTGCGGCCCGACACCTCCCGGAGCACGTGCCTGTCGGGGACGCCACGCTCGAGGAGGTAGTTCGCCGACGCCGTCGCCTCGGTGAACCGGTCTCCGGGTTGGCCTCCGCCGGTGACGACGATCACCGGCGCCAGCCGGCGCCGGTACAGGCCGAGGGCGTGGTCGAGGCGGGCCCGCAGCACGGGCGAGGGCCGGCCGTTGAACTGGGCGGCGCCGAGGACGACGATGGCCTGGGCGGGTCGGGCCTCGTCGCGGTGGGCGGCCCGCCACACCTGGACGAACGTGATGCCCAGGTACAGCGCCACGACGGCAGCGAGCAGGGCGACCACCTTCAGGGCCAGCCTCGCCCGCGGCTTCACCACCAGGGCCATGTCAGCGCGGCGACGAGGGCTCCACGGCCAGACGGTCCCGTGCGGCTCGCAACCGCTCCAGCGTGCGCTCCCGGCCGAGAACATTCAAGGACTCGAAGAGAGGCGGGCCCACCGTGCGCCCGGTGACCGCCACTCGGATGGGCGCCTGGGCCTTGGCCAGCTTGAGGCCGTGCGCCTCGGCGACCGCCAGAGTGGCGTCGTGGAGGGCGACAGGGTCCCAGTGGCAGCGCTCGAAGGCGGCGATGGCGTCGTCGAGCACGGCCGCCGCCGCCGGCACCCGCGCCACCCCCTTCTCCCAGGCGTCCTCCTCGACGTTGGGCTCGTCGAGGAACAGGAAGTCGACCATCTGCGGGACCTCGCCGAGCGTCCGCACCCGGGCCTGCACCAGGGGGGCGACGGCCTCGAACGCGGCCGGGTCGAGGTTCTCGGGCGGCCAGGGGGCGTCGTCCATCAGCCAGGGAAGCGACTCGCGGACGAAGGTGGCGACGGGCAGGGCCCGCAGGTACTCGGCGTTGATGTGGTCGAGCTTCTGGCGGTCGAAGAAGGCGGGCGACTTGTTCACCGCCTCGAGCTCGAACTCGGCGACCATCTCCTCGATGGGCACGATCTCCCGGTCGCCCGAGGGTGCCCAGCCGAGCAGGGCGAGGTAGTTGCGCATGGCCTCTGGGAGGTAGCCCTTCTCCCGGTACTCCTCCACGGCGACGGCATGGCGGCGCTTGGACAGCTTCCGCCGCTGCTCGTCGACCAGCAGGGGGAGGTGGGCGAAGACGGGGTCGTCGAGGTGGCCCAGGGCCCGGCGGACGAGCAGGGCCTTCGGCGTCGATGCCAGCAGGTCCTCACCTCGGACCACGTGGGTGATGCCCATCTCGGCGTCGTCCACCGCGTTGGCCAACAGGAAGGTGGGCGTGGTGTCCGCCCTCACGAGGACGAAGTCCTCGAGCGAGGCGTGGTCGAAGTGGACCTCGCCCCTGATGACGTCGTGCACCACCGTCTCGCCCTCGTCGGGCGTGCGCAGGCGCAGGGCGGTGTCGGGGCCGAGGCTCAGGCCGCGGTCCCGACACCAGCCGTCGTAGCCGGCCGTGGGGGTCCCGGCCCGGGCGATCACCGTCTCCCGCGTGCAGTCGCACCAGTACGTGAGCCCCTCGGCCGACAGCTGGGCGGCCGCCTCCCGGTAGAGGTGGAGACGCCGGGACTGGCGCACGACCTCGCCGTCCCAGTCGAGGGCGAGCCAGTGAAGCGTCCGTTCGATGCCCTCGACCAGCTCGTCGCGGGAGCGGGCCGGGTCGGTGTCCTCGATGCGCAGCGCCATGGTCCCGCCGTGGTGGCGGGCGAACATCCAGTTGAACAGGGCGACGCGGGCGCTCCCGACGTGCAGGAAGCCCGTCGGAGAGGGGGCGAAGCGGACACGGGGCGCGGTCACGTAACTCGGAGGCTACCGGTGGGAGATGCCGGTACCCTCGCCATTCGTGGCCAAGAGCGTCCTGACCCCCCGGGCCGAGAACTACCCGCAGTGGTACCAGGACGTCGTGGCCAAGGCGGAGCTGGCCGACAACGGTCCGGTGCGGGGGACGATGGTCATCCGCCCCTACGGCTACGCCATCTGGGAGCGTATGCAGCGGGAGCTCGACGACCGCATCAAGGCGGCCGGCGCCCGCAACGCCTACTTCCCCCTCTTCATCCCCGAGTCCTACCTCCGCAGGGAGGCCCAGCACGTCGAGGGGTTCAGCCCCGAGCTGGCCGTCGTCACCCACGGCGGGGGCAAGGAGCTTGAGGAGCCGGCGGTGGTCCGCCCCACCAGCGAGACCATCATCAACGTCTTCTTCGCCAAGTGGGTGCAGAGCTACCGGGACCTGCCCCTGCTGATCAACCAGTGGGCGAACGTCGTGCGCTGGGAGCTGCGCCCTCGGGTCTTCCTGCGCACCACCGAGTTCCTCTGGCAGGAGGGCCACACCGCCCACGTCTC
>DATACM010000069.1:0-9516 GCA_036259055.1 Acidimicrobiales bacterium
CGGCCGCCCCGGCCGTGGCCATGGCGGCCACTGGCGACGACGGGGCCACCCGGACGGGCTCCTCGATCAGATGGGGGACGACCTGGCGGTCGATCGGCTCGAACCACGGGTCGTCGGGCTTGCCCCCGCGGCGCAGCCGCCACCGCCTGGGCGTCTTGGCCACGCCGACCGGGTAGACGGTGAGCGTCCCGTCCTCGGCGATGTGCAGGCGCATGAAGTTCTTCCAGTCGCGGTTGCGCTGGGCCGAGAACAGCTCGTTGTCGTTCAGCTTGAAGTGATCGGCGACGTAGAGGTAGCCGGCCATCACGCTGCAACCGAGGAGGCCGCCTCCGACGCCCACGAGAGCCAGGTAGCCACCGGAGAACCCCAGGCCGGACAGGCGCAGGGCCTTGCACACCCGCGCCGCCGTGCCGGCGCTGACGACGACGGCACCGAGCTGGGCCGCGGTGTGGCCGAGCCCGAGGCCCCACTTCCGCTTCGGGTCGTCGGCCTGGGTGAACCCCACCAGGCCGCGGCCGAGCCCCGTGCTCACCAGCACGGCCAGCGGGCTGCGGGCCAGGCCCCGGGCGATGTCCTCGTAGGAGAGGCGGGCGAGGACCTCGGAGAACCGCTCGGCGGCCTTGCGGTGGGAGGCCTGGGCCATCCACGCGTAGGCCACGTGGACGCCCCCGACGAACGCCCACATCCCGGCGTTGTCGAACGGCAGGCGCACCACGTGCTTGCGCAGCTGCCGGGACTCCTTGGCCGACGGGTAGCAGCGCTGCAGCCTCCAGCGCGTGGGCGGGCTCGTCTTGCTGCGGTCGAGCGACTCCGGCGGTGGGAGCAGGAGGTCGACCGGCAGGTGGTGCGTGGCGGCGAGGAAGGCGCCGCCGCCTCCAGCGGTGACCTTCTGGGCGGGCCCCCTGCCGTCGGTCGCCGGCTCGTCGACGCTCCCGTAGCGAGCGTAGTGGTGGGAGTCGCCGGTGAGGGCCAGGCGGATCTCGGCGCCCCTCGGCCGCACCAGCTTGCGCTCGAGGTAGTCGAGGTTGGCGTAGGCCTCTCGCTTCCCCTCCTCGGCTGCCTCCGCCCAGCTGGGCTTGGCCGTGCAGAGGATCACCGAGTCGCCTGCGTCCAGCTGCTCGGAGACCTTCTCGAAGTACCGGAACTGGGGCTCGTCGATGTAGGAGTCGAACTGGATGTCGATCCCCCACAGCCACCACCGGTTGGGCAGCTTCATGGAGAAGTAGCTCCGGCTCTGCTTGGTCTCCCACCCGCCGACCCGGAGCTTGCGGCAGAAGATGCGCATGAAGGCGGTCAACCCGTCGTACCAGTCGTGGTTGCCGGGGATCACGTAGAGGTGGGGCGCCTCGTCCGGGTCCTCGACGCCGGGGAGCGCCGCCTGGTAGGGCCCCACCGTCTTGTTCTGGTACTCGTGGATGTCGGCCGTCGGGTAGACCTCGTCGCCCCCCATGATCAGCACCCGGCCCCGCTCGGTCATGACCCGGGAGCCTCCCGGTGCCTCGAGCTCGAGCTGCTTGGCCGCCAGCAGGGTGGCGATGCTGTAGGTCGGCCCGAAGCCGTCACCCAGGTCGGCGACGAAGTCGATCCACATCTCCTCGGTGGCGGAGTAGTCGGCCGGTGGGTCCTCGACCAGGCTGCCCTGGATCTCGCGCTTGTCGGAGTAGGACCCGAAGATCGAGGAGAGGACGACGTTCAGGGCGGTGCGGAACAGTTGGGTGGGGGACAGCCAGGGCGTCATGTGGTTGACGCGGGTGAACCCGAGCTCGTTCTTCTTGGGGTCTTCCGAGGTCGGCCGGGGAGGGAGCTCAGCCACCGGACACCTCCTCGGACCGGGCCCGGGCGTGGGGGGCGTAGAGGTCCCAGAGCTTGCCGACGAACAGGCGCCCGAAGTCGGTCATCGCCTTGACCTCGGCGGCCTTGGACGGGCCGTGGGTGCGGAAGGTCGTCAGCTGGCGGGCGAAGTCCTGGAGGTAGATGTTGATGATGCCGGAGGCGGCCACCTCGGCGGTGGCGTCGCCCTCGGGCGGGACGTGGCCGCGCAGGATGCGGGTGTAGAGCGTCGACGTGTCGGACCAGGCGTCGAACCCGGGGTCGTCGTGGACGACCTTGAAGCCGGTCAGGGTGAGCGGGTTCCCGACGCTGTCGGCGAAGAACAGCCGGTAGAGCATGTTGGTCGTGTCGGGGTCCTCGGCGTCGACGAAGAGGTTGAAGACGCCCTTCTGCACGGGCAGGCGGCCACCCAGGGCCTCGCACTCCACCCACCCGCGGGCGGTGCCCTCGTGGGTGGGGTCGGCGACGAAGCGATCGACGTCGTCGGTGCTGATCGTGAGGTGGAACATGCAGAACGTGCCGTCGCGCTTGCCCTGACGGAAACCCTGCTCGAAGTCGAGCTCGCCGAAGGTGACGTAGCCCTTCATCTCCTCGGTGAACTCGAGGCTGGTCGGCTTCCCGGCGTTCGACGTCCCCGCCACCGGGGTCGCATCGACCGGCGTCGCCTGGTCGGCCGGCGGGGGCGCTCCCACCGGCGGTGAGCTGTGAACGGGGGTTGGGTCCACGGGACTTCCTCCTTCCCGGGCGGGAGCTCGCGAGGGCGTGCTCTCCACGATGCGTTGGGCCATGCGATCGGCGAGGGCGGCGATGGTGAGCGACGGGTTCGGGCCAACCGGGCCGGGCATCACCGACCCGTCGGCGATGTACATGCCCGGGTACCCGAACACCTGGCCGAAGGAGTCGACGACCCCTTCGCCCTCGTGGTGGCCCATCGGGCAGCCGCCGAGAGGATGCACGGTGATGAGCCGCTTCAGGGTGCGCAGAGGGTTGTCGGTGTAGGTGGCGCCGAGGGCGTCGGCGATGTCGATCATGGTCTGGCGGATGCGGGCGAAGTAGGCCTTCGACGACGCCATGTTCCAGTCCACGTCGAGGTAGCCGTTGCGCAGCTTCATCACCCCGTCGGGCACGTCGCGCCCCATGCCCAGGAGAGGCAGTGAGCCGGCCGAGAGCTCGGCCTTGCCGAGGAGGTCGCCGAACTGCGCGCCCAGCTCGCTCTGAGGCTTGCGGGCGACCAGCCCCCACACCCGGCGGCCGAGGAACCGGGCCCAGCGGTTGGCGGCGCTGCGCACGTCCGCCATCTCGATCATCCAGTCGACGAACGTCGGCCACCCGGCGTCCTCGACGTAGTAGCCCCCTCCCCGACCTCCGGGGTCGACACCGTCGGGGACCCGCACGAAGCTGGTGATGGTGGGGCCGGCGCTGGCGTCGAGCACCCGCCCTTGACGGTTGTCTCCGGCGGCGGAGTGGCTCCGCAGCAGGTAGGCGAGGAAGTCGCCGTTCCCCGACCACCGCGTGCCGAGCGCCGGGCTCATGCCCGGGAACGCGCTGCGGTTGCGCAGGAGGAGGTACGGAGTGCCCAACGACCCCGCCGACAGCACCAGGCGGTCGGCGGTGATCGTCGTCAGGGGCAGCTTCGACGTGGTGGTGCGCCGCCCTTCGTTCTCCGGCGAGTGGACCACGTAGCCGACGACGTAGCCACCCGACGGGCGAGGCTCGAGCCGGCGGACCTCGCAGCGGGTGCGGATCTCGGCACCGAGGTGCTTGGCGGCCGAGAGGTAGTTGTGGTCGAGCGTGTTCTTGCTGCCGTAGTTGCAGCCCAGGTCGCACTCGCCGGTGAGCCGGCAGGTCTGGCGGGGCTGTCCGTGGAGGTTGGGGTACGGCCCCTCGGGGATGGGCTCGCCGATCGCCGGCGGGCGCCCGTCGGTGGCGAAGGTGACGGCCAGGTTGGGCGTGTCCCAGTGCAGCCCCAGCTTCTGCCCCGCGTCGCGCAGCGCAACCGTCTTGGCCGAGTGGAAGCCCGGCGCGTCGAGGGGGTAGCGCTGGGCGTCGAGCATGCGCTCGACGGCGTCGTAGTGGGGGTCGAGGTCGGCGCGGGTGACCGGCCACTCCTCGTACCCGTTGCCGTCGAGCTTCTCCTGGGTGAACCACCGCTCGTCCTTGCGGATGAGCACGTTGGCGTAGATCAGCGAGCCCCCGCCCAGCCCGCTGCAGACAACCACCTCGATGGTCCGGAACGACCAGAGGTCGAACATGCCGTGGTAGCCCTTGCTCGGGTCCCAGAAGTTGCCCGCCATCTCCCGGGGCCGGCGGGGGAAGGAGCCGGGGGGATAGGCCTTCCCCCGCTCGAGCACGCACACCCGCTGGCCGGCCTGGGCGAGCCGGTAGGCGGTGACCGAGCCGCCGAAACCGGACCCGACGACGATGGTGTCGAAGTGGGAGTCAGCCGCCATCAGGCGCCGGTCGCACTCCGCATGGCTGCCTGCCTCCTCGTCCCGAGCCTCTCCGGGCCGTCCCCCGAACACGCTCGACCGCGCCTTCGCAGACTATCCCGACGCAGGGCTGATTGCATCGGGTGGTCAGAGCACCGTCACCGCCCGCGTGATACGTCTAACCGGCGGGAGGGGGCGCGGGCGGCGGCGTCGACCCGGCCGCTGGTGGCATCCCGGCGTCACGGCGAGCGCGCTCGAGGACGTCCTTCACCACCGCCACCGAGTCGGGCGGGGGGTTGTTGGCCAGGAAGGCCTCGAACTCCGCCACCGCCCCGGCGGGGTCGTTCCGCCCCTGGTAGAGCACCATCCCCCGGAAAAAGTGGGCGTCGGGGTACTTGGGGTCGAGGGCGATGGCCTGGTCCAAGGCGGCCATGGCCGGGTCGGTCAGACCGGCGCGGGCCAGGACCCAGCCCTTGTAGGTGAGGGCCTCCACGTTGGCGGGCTCCTCCCGCAGGACGGCGTCGTACAGCTTCAGGGCGTCGGCCGCCTTCCCCTGGGACTCCAGCACGTGCGCCTGGGCCAGCCGGCCGGCCGGGGTGGACAGGTCGCGCCCGCTCACCTGCTGGTTGGCGATGCGGTCGCCCGCGAACCCGAGCACGCTCACGGCCGCCACCGCCACCACCCCGACGACGGCGGCGACGGTCAGGGCGGTGCGGCGACGGCGGCGTCGGCCGCCGCCGGCAGCCCCCCGGGCCGAACTGATCGGCGAAGTGGTCGCTGGAGCGCCACTTTCCCGAACAGTTGCCCCCGAGTGGCTGCGGGGGCGGGCCCGCCGGGTGGCGCGACGGGAGGCCTTGGCCGCCTCGATCCGCCGCAGGACCGCGGCCGCCCGGGCGGTGTAGTCGTCCCGCAGGGTGGCGTAATCCTCTTGGCGGATCTCGCCCGCCTCCCGCTCGGACTCCAGGTCGCGGAGCGAGTCGAGCAGGAACTGGCGCTCCTCCTCGAGGTCGGCGAGGGTCTCCGCGTCGGCCCGAGGACTGACGGCCGCCGGAGAGGCGCTGCTCGCGGCTCGGGACGGGGGGCGCCGGGGGCTCACCGCCCCAGTGCCTCCTCGACGAGGGCCCGGTCGGCCGCCGAGACAGGCGCCTGGCGCCGCGGGCGCCATCGGCGGAAGGCCAGCACCAGGCCTCCGACGGCTAGCACGGCGCCGGCCGCGGGGAGAGCCCAGACGAGCCCCGCCACTCCCCGCCCCTCGGGCTTGAGCAGGATGTCCGACCCGTACCGGTCCACGAAGAAGGCGACGATCTGGGCGTCGGTCTCCCCCGCCCGGACCCGCCGCCTCGTCTCCTCGCGGATGAACTCGGCGGCAGGAGCATCCGAGTCGGCGGCCGAGAGGCCCCGGCACGTGGGGCAGCGGATCTCGGACGTGATGCGGTGCACCCGCTGGCCCTCGGTGGGAGGGCCGTCACCTCGCCGCGCCCCCACGACCAGGGCGCTCACCAGCACCAGGGCCATGAGCGCCCATGACCACAGCGCCACCCCGCCCCCGCCCGGTGCGCCGGCGCCCGATCGCGTCGACCTAGGCATGGCGTCCGGAGACCATCGAGGCCGTGCCCACCGGCTCCCTGTCGACCGCCGACCGACGGTCGTCGAGCGGTGGCGCAGCAACGCTGTCCTCGTCCCGGCGGCGGGCGCGCCCCGGCCAGGCGGCCAGCACCGTGCCCAGCGCCATGACCCCGCCGCCGATCCAGAGCCAGACGACGAGGGGTTGGATGTTCACGCCGATGACCGCCGCCGTCTGGCCCTCCTCGGGGGCGCTGACCAAGGTGAGGTACACGTCTTCGAACGGGCCGACGCGCACCGACGGCGACCCGATCGACTGGGTGGCGAACGGGAAGCGGTGGAGGGCCGGCTCGAACACCCGGTCACCGTCGACGCGCACGCGGGCGGCGACCGTGGCCTTGTTGGACCGCCGCTCCTCGGTCGTGCCCAGGTACGTCACGGTGTGGCCGGCGAGGCTCGCGGTCTGGCCCGGCTCCAGGCGGAACTGCCGGCGGTGGCCGAAGGAGCTGCTGGCGGCGAAGGCGACCGCCACGAGCACCACCCCGAGGTGCACGACCATGCCCCCGTTCGAGCGGCCGACCAGGCCCCGCCAGGCCGCCCTCCCCTGGGCCCGGGTGGCGCGGACCGAGAGGGCGAGGTGGCGGACGGCGGCGGCGGCGGCGAAGGCGCCCAGCCCGAACGCCACCAGCGGCGCCAGCCCGCGCAGCCCGGCCACGACGCACGCCACCACGGTGAGCGTCCCCGCCCACGCCGGCCACTGGAGGCGGCGGTGGAGCAGCTCCCCTGACGCCTTGCGCCACGGCAGGGCCGGGGCCACGGCCATGAGGAAGAGGAGGGCGAACCCCACTGGCATGGTCATGCGATCGAAGTAGGGGGCGCCGACCGAAAGGCGGTCGCCGTTGAGAGCCTCGGCGAGGAGCGGGAACACGGTGCCCAGCAGCACCACGAAGGCGAAGGCGGCGAAGGCCACGTTGTTGGCGAGGAAGGCACCCTCCCTCGACACCGGCGAGTCGATCGATCCCGGCGACCGGAGGCGGTCGCCCCGCCAGCCGATGAGGCCGATGGACACGGCGACGACGGCGGCGAAGAAGGCCAGCAGCAGCGGGCCGATGGCCGACTCGGTGAAGGCGTGCACCGAGTCGAGGACGCCCGAGCGGGTGAGGAAGGTGCCGAGGATCGTCAGCGAGAAGGTGGCGACGAGAAGCGACAGGTTCCAGACGCGCAGCATCCCCCGCCGCTCCTGCACCATCACCGAGTGGATGTAGGCGGTGGCGGTGAGCCAGGGCAGGAAGGAGGCGTTCTCCACCGGGTCCCACGCCCAATAGCCGCCCCAGCCCAGCACCTCGTACGACCACCAGGCCCCGAGCACGATGCCCGCGGTGAGGAACCCCCAGGCGAACATCGTCCAGCGGCGGGTCTCGACGAGCCATCCCTCGCCCAGCCGCCCGGTGACCAGGGCGGCGACGGCGAAGGCGAAGGGCACGGTGAACCCGACGTAGCCGAGGTACAGCATGGGCGGGTGGAAGGCCACCAGCGGATGGTTCTGGAGCAGCGGGTTGGGCCCCTGGCCGTCGGCCGGCACCACGCCGGAGACGACCCGGAACGGGTTGGCCGGGCCGGCCATCAGCGCGAAGAAGAAGGCGGCGACGACGAGGGCGGTGAGCGCGGCCCAGCCGACCAGGCGGTCGTCGGCCCGGTCCCGGAAGTGGCGGGCGATGACGGCCAGGTAGCCGGCGAGGACCAGGGCCCACAGCAGGATCGACCCCTCGAGGGCCGACCACATCCCGGTGATCGTGTAGAGCAGCGGGGTCCCCCGGCTGTTGTTCCGGGCTACGTACTCGATGGAGAAGTCGTGGCCGATGAGGGCGAGCTGCATGGCCAAGGTGGCCAGGCACGCGCCGCCCAGCACGAGCCACACGTACCGCAGCCCGGCGCGCAGGTGACGGGGGTCGCCCCTCCGGAGCCCCAGCGCCAAGGTGGCCGCCCCCAGCAGGGACGCGGTCAGGCCGAGGGCGACGCCGGCGGTGCCGAGGGCGGCGTTCACCAGCGGCCCCGCTGGCCGCGCTCGGTCACTTGCCGGCGGCGGGGACGGTGGACGTCACCCGCTCGGGATGGTCGGCGACGTAGGTCTCGGAGTGCTTGACGAGGATGCGGTCGCTGTCGAACGTCGCCCCGTGGAACCGTCCTTCGAGGACGACGGGGATGCCCGGCTTGAACATCTCGGGGGGGTCGCCGTGATGCACCACCGGCACCTGGACACCTTTGCTCTCGATGCGGAAGGAGACGTCGTCGCCCACCTGGGAGACGCTGCCGTCGACGACCGCACCCTGGATGCGGAAGCGGTCTTCGCCGATCGACCCGCGCTGGGCCACGGCCTCGTCCGCCGTCCGGAAGTACATGGTGGCGTTGCCGAGGCCTCGGAAGACCAGGAACGCCAGGGCGGCGACGACGACCGCCCCGGCGATCCACAGCCTGCGGCGCTGGTCGATCACCGGATCGGGGCGTCGGCCGGCGGCGGCGCGGTCGTCGCTTCGTCGGTCCCCGGTCCCTGGGTTCCCAACGAACGGGCCAGGGCCCGACCGCGCGACCGCAGCCGGAGGACGTAGCCGGCCAGGACGACCGCGGTGAGGCCGTAGCCGGCCACGAGGTAGCCGACGTGGGTCATGAAGGAACCGGACCGCTCAGCGTCTCGACGACGCCGGCGGCGTCGCCACCTTCGGCCCGGCGCTCGGCCAGGGCGTCGGCCAGCTGGCGGTCGTCGGCCTTCTCCTGGAGGTGGGCGAGCCGGAAGCGGTGGATGAGGAGCCAGGCGTAGAGGAGGGTGAAGGCGACCACCGCCACCACCAGCGTCAGCGCCATGGTGCCGGTGATCTGGGGGTCGAACAGGCGCCGCTCGTCGAACAGGCTGGCGGGCTGGTGGAGCGTGCGCCACCACTCGACCGACTTGTGCACGACGGGCACGTCGACGAAGGCGGCGATGGCGACGATGGCCGCCCGGCGCGAGCGGACCTCGGGGTCGGAGGGGACCCGGCGGACGGCGAGGTAGCCGAGGTACAGGACGAAGAGGACGGCGGTGCTGGTGAGGCGCGCGTCCCACGTCCACCACACGCCCCACGTCGCCCGGCCCCAGATGGACCCGATGGCCAGGGTGAGGCCGATGAACAGCACGCCCACCTCGGCTGACGCGCCGGCGGCCAGGTCCCAGAAGCGCGACCGGGTCCGGCGCCAGAGATAGAGGATGCTGGCGAGGGTGGTGACGCCGAACGAGACGTACATGGCCAGCCAGGCGGTGGGCACGTGCACGTACAGGAGCCGCACGGCGTCCTTCTGGTTGACGTCGGGTGGGCTGACGACGAGCGCCAGCCACACCGTCAGCGCCAGGCCGGCGAGCGTCAGCCAGCCGAGGACGCTCGTGGCCCTGGAGCTCGTGGTCACGAGTCCTCCAACAGGGGGCCGAACGCCACCACGCCGAACACCGTGTAGATCGTGGCGAACACCGCCAGCAGCCTGACCCACGGCCAGGCATCGACGGCGGTGCCGCCGAGGGCGGCCGCGCTGGCCCGGGTGGCCGCCAGCAGCACGGGAGCGACGACGGGGAGGACGAGCAGGGGGAGCAACGTCTCCCGGACGCGGAGGCCGGCGGCCACCACGCCGTAGACGATGCCGGCCGACGCCACGCCCACCGTGGCCAGCA
>DATACM010000070.1:0-3431 GCA_036259055.1 Acidimicrobiales bacterium
GGCACGACCGTCGAGGTGGTCGTGCCCACGGCCGGGGGCGGCGCTCCTAGGCCTTAGGCCGCTTCCTTCTCCATGTCCTCGGAGTACTCGCCCTTGCTGGCCAGGCTGACCAGCTTCGCCCTTGCGGCGATGGCCGCCCGCCCGGCGTCCATGTTGGACTTCTCGCCCTTCCACGCGTCCATGGCCGCCTGCTGCAGCGCTCGGGCGTAGGAGTACGTGAGGCGCCAGGGGACCCCGCCGATCTCGTTCATGGCGTTGAGGTTGGCGGTGGCCTGCTCGGGCGTCTGGCCGCCGGAGAGGAACGTTATGCCGGGGACGGCGGCGGGCACGTTCCGCTTCAGGCAGCGGATGGTCATCTCGGCGACCTGCTGCGGGCTGGCCTGCTCGGGGCAGTCCTTGCCCGAGATGACCATGTTGGGCTTGAGGATCATCCCTTCGAAGTCCACCCGGTGCTCGTGCAGGGCGGCGAACACCTCGTGCAGGGTCAGGTCGGTGACGTCGTAGCAGCGCTCGATGGTGTGGTCGCCGTCGATGAGCGTCTCGGGCTCGACGATCGGTACGAGGCCGCCCTCCTGGCACAGCGCGGCGTAGCGGGCGAGGGCGTGGGCGTTGGCACGGATGCAGTACAGGCTGGGGATCCCCTCGCCGATGGTGATGACGGCGCGCCACTTGGCGAACCTGGCCCCCATCTCCACGTACTCCTCGATGCGCTCGCGCAGCCCGTCGAGGCCCTCGGTGACCTTCTCGCCCTCCGCCAACGCCAGCGGCTTGGCCCCGGTGTCGACCTTGATGCCCGGGATGATGTCGTTGTCCCTGATCATCTCGGGGAATGGCTTGCCGTCGGACGACTTCTGGCGGATGGTCTCGTCGTAGAGGATGACGCCGCTGATGTAGTTGCCGATGTCGGGGGCGGTGAGCAGCATCTCCCGGTAGTCGCGGCGGTTCTCCTCGGTGGACTCGATGCCGACCTTCTCGAAGCGTTTGGTGATCGTGCCGGTGCTCTCGTCGGCGGCCAGGAGCCCCTGGCCCGGGGCCACCATGGCCTGTGCGGTCGCCTTCAGGTCGTCGGAGCTCATGCGATCCGTCCTCCTCGTCTTCGTCCTCGTGCGCTCAGAAGAAACTTACCCGGGACACCTTGGGCGAAAAAAGTGGTGCGGTCAGCCGGTTCCACGAGTTGGAACCGGTCGTCTCGGCGGGCGGCGTCGGGGTCGGCGAGATGAGAGAGGAAGAGGTGGGCGGTGGGGGGAGCTCGTCGCCCGCCCGGGCCACCACGTGCGCCGCCCGGTGACGGGGCACGACGCTCTCCCCGACCCCGGTTCCGGGGGCAGGACGACCTCGTCGCGAGCCGCTCCGGCGACACGTCCCGGCAGCCGCCCGGCGCCGGGTCGCGAGGGTCGGTCAAGGGCCGCAACGAGGGTCGCGACCACCTCAAGGAGGGCAACGACATCCTCAAGCAGCTGGCCAAGAAGAGCCCCGAGCTGCAGGCCGCCTCGTACCCGAACCACTACATCCGGGTGAACGCCTACGACCCCAAGCACGGGCGGCGCACCATCGCCTCCCAGTTCATTCTCGACCGGCCCAAGGTGGAGCCCGGCTACCGCCTCGACCGCACGGAGTGGAACGACCGTCGCATCCGCCCGGCGTTTCGCGTGTCGCCCGGCGCTCAGCGCCCGTCCAGCAGGCCGCCGACCGGGCTCTCGTCGAAGCGATCGAGGAGCTCGGCGACGTCCTCGTAGACGGCGATCGCCCCCCGCTCCTCGAGGTCCTCGCGGTCGTGGCCGCCGGTGAGGACGCAGACGACCTCCAGGCCCAGCTTGCCGGCGGCGTCGAGGTCCCAGACGGTGTCCCCCACGACGAGGGTGCGGTCGGGGTCGAGCTCCAGCTTCTCGAGGGCGACGTCGAAGATGTCGGGGGCCGGCTTGCTGGCGCCCACGTCGCTCTTGGACACGACGTAGTCGACGGCGTCGTCGGCGCCCACCGCCTCGCAGAGCACGGGGATGTCCTTCTCGCTCGACGACGTGGCCAGCACGCACCGGGCGCCCCGGCGGTCCGCCTCCTTGACCAGCTCGCCCGCCCGGGGGAAGGCCTTGATCTCCTCCTTGAAGGGCTCGTAGTGGCGCGAGTGGGCGTCGCTGGCCTCGTCGCTCTCCCGTCCGATGAGCCGCTCCACCAGCTGGTCGGAGCCCATGCCGATGAGGGGGTGGATCCTGCTCATGGGCACCTCCTCGCCGATCTCCTGGAAGGCGCGCCACCAGGCGATGGTGTGGAGGTAGTTGGTGTCGACGAGGGTGCCGTCGACGTCGAAGAGGATCGCGGGGCGTGGGTCGGTCACGCCGCCGGCCTACCCTCCGGGCGGTCGGCTCACACCGGCCGGCCGGTAACATGAGGTCGCCGGCGGCGTGGCCGAGTGGTTTAGGCAAGGGCCTGCAAAGCCCTGTACACCGGTTCGATTCCGGTCGCCGCCTCCGAGGCCCTGATCCTGCATAATGGCAGATCAGGGGCCATCTTCGGAGTGACCATGAGGCACCCCGAGAGCCGGCCGCTGACCCCCGAAACCCCTGGTTCTGCTCCCACGCGCTCCCAAGGCGCTCCCAAGGAGGTTCCAGATGGGGTTCATCGAGAAGCGCAGCGGCGGCTACCGGGCCCGCTACCGCGATCCGCTCGGCCGACTGACGTCGAAGACCTTCACCCGCAAGGCCGACGCCGAGCGCTGGGTCCGGGAGATGGAGGTCGCCCTCGAGCGCTGGGACTGGCTCGACCCGCGCAGCGCCCAGGTGCCGCTGGCGACCTGGGCCCAGGAGTTCCTGTCATTGGCGCGGCGCCTGTCGCCGACGACCCAGGAGACCTACCGCCGGGACCTGACCAGGTACATCCTGCCCAGGTTCGGTGCCTACCGCCTCGGCCGCCTGCCGGCCGACGAGATCGAGAACTGGCTCAACGACGAGATCGACGCCGGGATCGCCCCGTCCTCGGTCCACCGGCACTACCGGGTTCTCAGACGGGTGCTGCAGGTGGCCGTGCAGAAGCGGAAGATCTCGGCCAACCCCTGCGACCGCGTCGAGCCGCCGAAGGTGCCGAAGGCGAACATGACGTTCCTGACGTGGGAGCAGTCGGTGGCCCTGGCCGAGGCGCACCAGGAGCGGTACCGGGCGCTCATCTACCTTGCCGTCGACTCCGGGATGCGGTGGAGCGAGCTGGTCGGGCTGCGGCTGGGGCGGGTCGAGCTGGACCGGCGGAAGGTGCGGGTCACCGAGCAGCTGGTCCGGCTCGAAGCGGGCAAGTGGCACCGCAAGGAGCCGAAGACGCCAGCGTCCATTCGCTCGATCACGCTGTCCGCGGTGACGGCTGATCTCTTGGACGAGCACGTCGAGCGCTTCGTGGGCGGCGGGCCGGACAAGCTGGTGTTCGCCAACACGGTCGGCAGCCCGTTG
>DATACM010000071.1:0-8027 GCA_036259055.1 Acidimicrobiales bacterium
TGAAGGTGGCGCTGGCCAGCAACGTGCCCGACGCCGACCACAGGTTGCCCACGTGGGTGCCGGCGTCGCCCGCCCCCTTGTAGAAGCGCCCGCCGGTCACCGTCCCGGCCACGTCGCTGCGGAACTTCACGCCCAGCTCCAGCGGGCCGCCGGTGACGATGATCGACTCGGGACGGGCGGAGGCGGGCCAGATGCTGCAGGGGCAGCCACCGGTAGCGGGGCCGAAGCCGGGAGTCAGGCGGATATCAAGCGATGTGGAAACGAGGTTGCTGGGCACCGGGGAGCGACCCGCCCAGCCCTCTACACGGGGCCGCTAGCGGTCCTCAGCGGGTGACCCTCATCTACGACGCCTGCTCCAGCGCGACGCGGCTGGCCGGTCCTCCCGCCCGCTGACCGTCCCCGCGCGTCAGGCTCACCGTCGTTAGTGTTGCCCGTTCACCCGAACCGACGTGTAGGAGGCTGCGTGCACCGACTGAACCGACGTATGGCACCCCTGATCGCCTTGGCGGCGGTCATGACCATGGGCCTCGGGGCGTGCGGGGACGACGACGACGAGACGGCCACGCAGCAGACGGCGACCACGGCGGCGCCGCGCGGCTCCGACACCGTGACGATCGAGATGAGCGACTACGCCTACACGGTGAGCGGTCCGCTCAACGCCGGCGGGACGCTGCGCATCTCGAACCCGGGCAAGGAGTTCCACGTGCTGGCCATGGGGCGGTTCAGGCCGGGAAAGACTCTGCAGGACCTGCAGACCATGCTTCAGCAGCTGGCGCAGCAGGGTGGACCTGGAGGTGGCGGCGGCGGCGAGGCCACCACGACGACCGCCCGGGGCGGCACCACGACGACGGCCCGGGGAGGGACCACAACGACGGCCCGGGGAGGTACCACGACGACGAGCGCGGCGGGCGGCGGCCAGGAGCAGGACCCGTTCGCCGAGATCTTCGAGAGCGAGATGGGCGTGCCCGGCGGCTTCATGAGCCCCGGCGAGTCGGTAGAGGTCACCGTGCCCAATCTCCAGCCCGGCACCTACGGCCTCATCTGCTTCATCCCCACCGAGGTCGAGGGAACGCCCCACTTCGCCAAGGGCATGGTCAACCAGCTCGAGGTCGTCGCCGGTCCCACCCCTCCGCAGCCGACTGCCGACGCCACCTACCGGCTGGCGCCGGGCCAGGCCGTCCAGGGCCCGGCGACCCTCACGCCGGGAAGGCACACGCTGAAGTTCGAGGGGGCGCCCGGCAGCCACCAGCTCGAGCCCGGCCTCGCCAGGCTCAACGCGGGCACCTCGGCGACCCAGTTCTACAACGCCCTGATGAGGCTGTTCGAGAGCGAGGACCAGCCCCCGCCGAGGAACGCGGCGAGCCAGGTGCCCGGTCAGATCGTGTACGCCGGCCTGGACCTGCACGACGCAACCACCTTCTACCTCACCGTCGACCTGAGGCCCGGGAGCTACGCCATCATCGCCGAGGACAGCGACCCCGAAGACCGTCCCTCGCCCCCCAGGGAGATCATCAACATCAGGGTGGCGTAGAGCCGGCGTCCTGCGCTGCGCCTGCCGCCGTCAGGGGGGGCAGGCGCAGCAGCAGCGCCTGGAGCAGCAGCGCCTCGTTGGGGTTCCGCACCAGGTTCTCCGACGCCGCCCGGAGGGCCTCGACGGCCGCCACCGCGCCAAGGCGGTCGGTGGTCCCCGCCACCAGGGCGTCGCGGTAGACGGCGGAGAGAGTCGCCAGGCCGAAGCGCAGCTCATCGGTGCGCAGGCGCCGGAGCTCCCGCCGGTGGCGGTCGGCCAGCTCCTTGCGCCCTGCGCCTCGTTCGCCGGCCCGCTCGACCCGCTCCTCGAGGGCCGCCTGCTCCGCCGCCTGGCGCGCCTGCAGCGGCCCGACCGCCGCCCCCGAGAGCAGCTCGCCCAGCTCGGCGGCCACCGCTGCCACCGTCGCCCCCGTGCCGTCCAGGCGTGAGGGAACGGCGCGCCAGGCCCGGCGACGCTCGGCGAACCCGGGGTCCGACGCGAGGAGCCGGGCCCGGTCGAGGCGACCGCCGGCGGCCTCGGCCACGTCGGCGGCGGTGGCGGGGTCGGTGCCCTCGGCCACGAGGGCGGCCGCGATGTCGTCGGGGCCGAGGGCGGCGAACTCGATGCGAACGCAGCGGGAGGCGATGGTGACGAGCTCGGACGGGACGTGCTCGGCCAGCACCAGGAAGACGGTGCTGGCGGGCGGCTCCTCGACGACCTTGAGGAGGGTCGGGGCCGCCTCCCTGACCAGGTGGAAGTCGGAGAGGACGAGCACCTTTCTCGGGCGCTCGTTCGGCGTCCGCAAGGCCAGGCGCTGGATCTCCCGGGCCTGGGCGACGGTGATGTAGGGACCCTGGCGCTCGACCACGACGAGGTCGGGGTGGACCTCGGCCGCCACCCGCACGCAGACGTCGCACTCCGCACAGCCGCCCTCGGGGCAGAGCAGGGCGGCGGCGAAGGCCCGGGCGGCCGGGCGCTTGCCGCTTCCGGGAGGGCCGGTGAACAGGTAGGCATGCACGGGAGCCCGAGCGGCGGCCCGCAGCTGGGCCACCGCCCGGTCCTGGCCGACCACGGCGTCGAACACCCGCCCGGCCCGGCCGCTCGAGCTCACGGAGGCGGCCCCGGGTGTGGCTGCAGGACTCCCCGGGCGGCGACGGCGGCCCACACCTGGGCGGCCACCTCCTCCTCGGTCCCGGCTCCGTCCACGACCACCCAACGGTCCGGTGCGGCCGCGGCAAGCGCGAGGTACCCCTCCCGGACGCGCTGGTGGAAGGCGTCTCCGCTGGCCTCCATGCGGTCGAGGCGCCGTCCTCGCTGGCGGGCGTGGGCCACCGGCGCGGGGACGTCGAGGAGCACCACCACGTCGGGCTCGAGGCCTTGGGCGGCCCATCCCGACAACCAGGCCAGGTCGGCGACGTCGAGGCCGTGGCCGAACCCCTGGTAGGCGAGGGTGGAGGCCGAGAACCGGTCGGTGACCACGTCTTCTCCGCGGGCGAGGGCGGGACCGACCACCTCGTGCACGTGCTGGGCCCGGTCCGCCACCATGAGCAGCGCCTCCGCCCGGGGGTGGGCCTCGGCCGCGCCCGGACCCAGGACCAGGTCCCGGATCCGCCGTCCCAGCTCGGTCGCCCCCGGTTCACGCGTGAGCACCGCGCCCATGCGGGCGGCGAGAAGGCGCGCCTGGGTGGACTTGCCGCTGGCCTCGCCGCCCTCGAAGGCAATGAGGCGGCCCCGGCCGCTCACGCCGGCTCGGTGCCGTCGGTCAGGCTCTGGCTGTCCCGCCGGCCGGCGCGGTCGGCTGCGCTAGCCCGGATTGTCCACAGAGCGACGGTGCCGGCCACGAGGGTGATGGCGGCCCCGATCCAGAGGGTCAGGCGGACTCCGGGAAGGCTGACCGTCAGGCCTCCTGCGCTGACCTGTCCGTCGACCAGCCGCTCGGAGAGCTTGTCGAGGGCGCTGGAGAGGAGGGGGGCCACCGCCAGCGCGAGCAGCAGGCACAGGCGGGACAGGGTGTAGAAGGCTGCGAAGATCCGTCCTCGCAGGTCGTCGTCGACGCACTCCTGCAGGATGGTGAACCCGAGGACGTAGACGGCCCCGGCACTCACACCCATGAGGGCGATGAAGGCCATGGTGGGGCCGAGGCTCGACATCGACGCCGCCGCCATCATGGCCCCGCCCGCCACCAGCACGGCGGGGGCGAACAGCGCCTGGTGCGGCAGCCGTCGCTGGAGGACGGTCACCCCCACAATGCCCACGGCGGCACCGAGGCCCAGGGCGGTGAGCATGAGCCCGAAGCCCGCCGGCCCCGCCTGCAGCACGTCCCTGGCGAAGACGGGGCCCAGCGGAGCGACCATGCCCCCGCCGATGAGCCCGGTGCCCAGGCCGATCATCACCGCTCGCACCAGGGGGCTGCTGCTGATGTAGCTCCAGCCCTCCTTGACCTCGGTGAACGTCCGCCCGAGGTCGATCCGCTGGCTGCGCTTGGCCGGCGTGCGTCGGGGCAGGGTGAGACTGGAGATGAGGGCGGCGGAGACGAAGAACGTGAGCATGTCGGCGTAGATCGCCAGCGACTCCTGGTTGAGGCGCAGGAAGTCGAGGGCGTCGTGCCGGCCGAGGAGGTCGGCCACCTTGGCCAGCCCGGCGAAGATGGCCGAGCCGACCGGGAAGGTGCCGTAGGCGGCGGCCAGGGAGAGCGAGTTGGCGCTGGCCAGGCGGTCGATGCTGACCAGGTTGGGCACCGACGCCTCCTTGGCCGGCGACCAGAGCAGGGTCAGGACCTCGAGCAGGAGGGAGGCGACGAACAGCCCCAGAACCGAGTCGACGAGGGGCAGGAACCCCATCACGACGCCCCGGCCCACGTCGCAGGCGATCATCACCCGCTTGCGGTCCCAGCGGTCGACCAGCACCCCTCCGACCGACGCCAGGAAGAACCCCGGGATCAGGCGGGCGCTCATGACGATGCCGACGGCGGCCTCGGGCGACGCCCCGCCGACGCGGGTGGCGAGGGCGAGGATGGCGGCCAGCCCTATCCAGTCCCCGAGCGAGGAGGCCACCTGGGCCAGCCAGAGCCGGAAGAAGGAGCTCGACCCCAGGAGCTGAGGGCCGCGCGGCTCGCCGTCGCCGCCGACGGCGTCCATCGGGGCGGTGGGCGTGCTCTCGGCCGAGTCGGGCCCGTCTGCGGACGTCCCAGGCTCGCCCACGCGGTCAGGCTACGAGAAGAGACGCGAAAGGGTCAGGCTTCGGTCCCCGTGACCTTCGGCTGCGCCCTCCGCGCCTTGGTTGCCTTGGCGGTCTTGGTCGACTTCGCCGCCTTGGTGGCCTTGGAGGCCTTGGTGGCCTTGGTGGCCTTCTTGGCCCGTCCTCGCCGCGGCTTGGCCGGTCCCCGCTCCCGCCGGTCCTGGAGGAGCTCGGCCGCCCGTTCGAGCGTGATCTCCTCGGGCGAGTCGCCGGCGCGCAGCGACGCGTTGGTGGTGCCGTCGGTGACGTAGGGCCCGAAACGGCCCTCGCGCAGCTCCACCGGCGCCCCCGAGGCGGGGTCGGTGCCGAGCTGGCGGAGAGGCCCTGCGGCTGCCATCTGTCCCCGCCCCCGGCGGGGCTGGGCCAGGACCCGCAGCGCCTCGTCGAGGGTGAGGGTGAACAGCTGGTCGTCGTCCTCCAGGCTGCGGCTCTCCGACCCCTTTTTGACGTAGGGCCCGTAGCGGCCGCTCTGCACGGTGACCTCCTGCCGGTCGGCGGGGTCGACGCCCACCACCCGGGGCAGGCTCAACAGCTTCAGGGCGTCGTCGAGGGTCACCGTGTCCAGGGTCATGCCCGAGAGCAGCGACGACGTGCGGGGCTTCTGCTTGGCGGCGGCGTCGCCCTCGCCCAGCTGGACGTACGGCCCGTAGCGGCCGGCCCGGGCGATCACGGGGAGGCCGGACTCGGGGTCGGTGCCCAGTACCCGGTCGCTGCTGGGCTTGGCCAGGAGCTCCTCGGCCCGCTCCACGGTGAGCTCGTCGGGGGCGAGGTCGTCGGGGATGGCGGCCGTCTCCTCGCCCCGCGACAGGTAGGGGCCGTAGCGGCCGACCCGCACCACGATCTCCCGTCCGTCGGCGTCGGTGCCGATGGGGATGGAGTTGACCGCCTTGGCGTCGATGGCGTCGAGGCGCTCGTCGACCATGGCCTTGAGCCCGTCTCGGCCGTTCCCGAAGTAGAACCGGGAGAGCCACGGCTGGGCCTCCTCCTGGCCGGTGGCGATGCCGTCGAGGTCGTCCTCCATGCGGGCGGTGAAGGCGTAGTCGACGAGGTCGGGGAAGTGGTGCTCGAGGAGCTGGACGACGGCGAAGGCGGTGAACGACGGCACGAGGGCGGCGCCCTTCTTCCACACGTAGCCCCGGTCCTGGATGGTGGCGATGATCGACGCGTAGGTGGACGGCCGCCCCACGCCGAGCTCCTCCAAGGCCTTGACCAGCGAGGCCTCGGTGAACCGGGGCGGAGCCTGGGTCGTGTGGTCGGTGGCCTCGAGGGCCAGCGCGTCGAGGGGGTCACCGACCGTCAGGGCGGGCAGGCGCACCTCGCGGTCCTCGAGCCTGGCGTCGGGGTCGTCGGAGCCTTCGACGTAGGCCCGCAGGAACCCGGGGAACTCGATGACCTTCCCCGAGGCGGAGAACTCGGCGTCCTCCCCCTGCGACGACGTCGCTCCCAGCCGTACCTGCACGCTCTTGCCCCGGGCGTCGGCCATCTGCGACGCCACCGTCCGCTTCCAGATCAGCTCGTAGAGGGCGAGCTCGTCAGACGCCAGCTCGGCGGCCACCTGGTCGGGCGTGCGGAAGGTCTCGCCCGCCGGGCGGATGGCCTCGTGGGCCTCCTGGGCGTTCTTCACCTTCCTCTCGTAGCGGCGGGGCTGGTCGGGCACGTACTGCGGGCCGTACAGCTGGGTGGCCTGGGCCCGGGCGGCGGCGACGGCCGCGTCGGACAGCGCCGTGCTGTCGGTGCGCATGTAGGTGATGTAGCCGTTCTCGTACAGGCGCTGAGCGACCGACATCGTCCGCTGGGAGGTGAACCGCAGCTTGCGCCCCGCCTCCTGCTGGAGGGTCGAGGTGAGGAACGGCGGGTAGGGCGAGCGGCGGTAGGGCTTCTCGTCCACCGAGCGCACGCTGAACGCGGCGTCCTGGAGCCGCCCGGCCAGCGCCACCGCGGCGTCGTGGTCGAGGACGACGACCTGGGCGCCTCCGGCGAGCTCGCCGGTCTCCCCGAAATCGCGCCCGGTGGCGAGACGGGTGCCGTCGAGGGCGACCAGCGTGGCGCCGAACCGCTGGCCCTCCTCGGCCGAGCCCCGGCCCTCCGGGGCGAACGTGCCCTCTACGCCCGAGTAGGTGGCCGGCTTGAAGCGCATCCGGGCCCGCTCCCGCTCGACGAGGATGCGGGTGGCGACGCTCTGCACCCGGCCCGCCGAGAGCTTGGGCAGGACCTTCTTCCAGAGCACGGGCGACACCTCGTAGCCGTAGAGGCGGTCGAGGATGCGCCGGGCCTCCTGCGCGTCGACCAGGCGGCGGTCGAGGTCGCGGGTCTGCTCCACCGCGCTGCGGATGGCCGACGGGGTGATCTCGTGGAACACCATCCGCTTCACCGGGACGCGGGCGGGCGGCGAGAGCACCTCGAGCAGGTGCCAGGCGATCGACTCCCCCTCACGGTCCTCGTCGGTGGCGAGGTAGAGCTCGTCGGCCTGTTTGAGGAGCTGCCGCAGGCGGGTGACGACCTGCTTCTTCTCGGGCGCGACCACGTAGAGCGGCTTGAAGCCGGCCTCGACGTCGACCCCCAGTCGGGCCCACGCCTCGCCCTTGTAGGCGGCGGGGACGTCGGCCGCCGTCCGCGGGAGATCGCGGACGTGCCCCACCGACGACTCCACGAGGAAGTCGCTGCCGAGGAACCGGGCGATGGTCCGGGCCTTGGCGGGCGACTCCACGATCACGAGAGGCTTGGCCACGGCCCGAGAGACTGGGCGGTCAGCCGCCCTCTGTCAAACGGCCCTCCTCACGGTCGCCCGGGCTGCGGCTACTAGCCTGCCGCCCGGTGGACCCGAAGCACCTGATCGAGACCTTCGGCACGATCGGCATCCTGGCCATCGTGTTCGCCGAGTCGGGAGTGCTCGCCGGCTTCTTCCTTCCCGGCGACTCGCTCCTCTTCACCGCCGGGCTCCTGGCCTCGCGGGGAGACCTCAACATCGCCGTCCTGCTCGTCGGCTGCCCGGTGGCGGCCATCGTCGGGGACCAGGTTGGGTACCTGTTCGGGCGGCGGGTGGGGCCGGCCCTCTTCCGCCGGCCGGACTCCCGCATCTTCCGCCAGCGCCACGTCGAGGTGGCCCGCGAGTACTTCCAGGAGCACGGGTCGAAGACGATCGTGCTGGCCCGCTTCGTGCCGATCGTCCGCACCTTCGCCCCGGTCATCGCCGGCGTGGCCCAGATGCCCTACCGGACGTTCGTGACCTTCAACGTGGTCGGGGGGGTGCTCTGGGGCTTCGGGGTGACGCTGGCCGGCT
>DATACM010000072.1:0-6638 GCA_036259055.1 Acidimicrobiales bacterium
GCCAGCGCCGCGTACAACGTCGACAGCTCACGCCGGAACACGCTCACCGACCAGTCGTCGTAGACGCTGTGGTGGACCCGGAAGACGGCGATGTGGTCTTCGCCGCCCAGGCGCAGCAGCGTCGGCTCGAACAGCGGGCCCGCGACCAGGTCGAACGGCCGGCCGGCGTCGGACAGGGCCTGGGCGAGGGCGTCGTCCTGCTCGCCGGCCGGTAGGTCGGTGAGGTCACGCACCGGGAGCGACAGGGGCGAAGGAGGTGCGACCTCCTGCACGGGACGTCCCTCGTGGAGCTCGAAGGTGGTGCGGAGCGGCTCGTGCCGGCGGACGATCTCGCCCAGGGCCGTCTCGAAGACGCGCGCGTCGAGCGGGCCGCGGTAGCGCCGGACCAACGGCGGGAGGTTCTGGGAGCCCAGCGCGAACTGCTCGTGCCAGATAATGCCCTCCTGGGAAGCCGCCACCGGGACGGGCGGCGGGGAACCCGTCCCCGCCGGGCCCCGGGCGCGGCCGACGGCGGCGGCGAGGGCGGACACGGTGGGAGCGTCGAACACCACCGAGGGCGGCAGCCGGACCTCGAGGGCGTCCTCGACGAGCGACTGCATCTCCACCGCCGCCAGCTGGTCGCCGCCCAGCTCGAAGAAGTCGTCGTCGGCACCGAACCCGGCGCGGTCGAGCACCCGCTGCCAGATCGACGCGATCGTGTCCAGGACCTCGCCGTCAGGAGCGGCGGTCACCCCACTCCGGCGGCCGGCCTCCCGCTCGGCTCGACGTCCCTCGCCCTCGGGCCGCTCGGGCTGGGTCCCGGGGGCGAGGGGGCGGCCCACCGAGGAGGGGCGGTCAGGCTCGAACACGAAGGGGACCCGCGCCCCCGCCGGTCCGAGCACGCTGATGACCGACGCACCGGGGAGGCGGGCGGCGAGGCGCGAGAGCAGCGACGGAGAGGGGCGGCCGCCGTCGAGCACGACCTGGCCGACCGGCGACGGGTCGTGGCGGTCGAGGGCGCCCGACTGCAGGAGCCACAGGGCGGTCGCCGGCGCCAAAGACCAGCGTTCCACGGCGTGCTCGGCGGCCAGGGCGCAGAATCGGTCGGGGTCGAAGGCGGGAAGGACCACGACCGGCCCGCGCCCGCGGCGCAGCGGGGACCACAGCGCGTCGGTGGCGGCGGCGGTGCCGGGGGCGAACGTGTGGATCGTCGACCGGGGCGCACCGGGCCCGTCGGTGGCCGCCAGAACCGAGAGCACCTCCGGGGCGGACCGGGCCCGGGCCTCCGGTCGGGTCAGGAAGCCGCACCGGTAGGCGAGCTCCACGGGGTCGGCGGGGCCCGGCCCGTCCTCGAGGGCCCCACCGTCCTGGCCGGCTTCGAGCTCTTCGGGTTCCACCGACGGCAGGCCGGGGAGGGCGGCCCGAGGCCCGCCGGTGACGACTGCCACCGCCCGGCAGTCGGCGGCGACCCGGGCCACCTCCCTCGCCCCGAGCGAGGACCCCAGGGGGACGGCGACGGCTCCGGCCTTGTGCACGCCGGCGTAGGCGGCGGCGAGGTCGGCCCACCGCGAGGCGTCGAACCACAGCACGACCCGGTCGCCCGGCCCGACCTGGCGGTCACGCAGGCCGAGCGCCGCCGCGTTGGACCGCCGCTCCCAGTCGGCGTAGGTGAGCGGGGCGCCGCCGTCCACGACGAACGCCACCGTCCCGGGCGCCTCCGCCGCCCGCCCGCGCACCAGCTCGGCCAGCGTCGGCTCCCGGTGGCGCGGCATCGCCTGCGACACTACGGGGGTGACCGAGCAGCAGGCGCTGGCGTGGCGCGTGCCCGTACGGCGTCTCCGGACCCACAACGCCATCGTCGACCGGCTGGGACTGGCACCGGGGGCCGTGCTCCTCGATCTCGGTTGCGGCAACGGGTTCACTCTGGCCACCGCCGCCTCCCGGGTGGCCGACCTCACCCTCATCGGGCTCGACCTGGATGACGCGGCCCTGGCCGCCGCCCGCTCGTGGCTGGACGACATGGGCGCTCGACACGAGCTGCTCCGCGCCGACGTGGGAGCCCGCCTCCCACTCCCGAGCGGCTCGGTCACCCACGTCGTCTGCCACGACGTGCTCGAGAACCTGAAAGACCCGGTCGGGCTCATGGTGGAGGCCCACCGGGTGCTCGTCGCCGGCGGCACGTCGGTGTGGTCCCATGTCGACTACGACAGCGTGGTCGTGAGCGGCGCCGACCGTCGCCTCACCCGCCGGGTCGTCCAGGCCTACGGCGACGCCTCCCGTGAGGGCATGGAGCGCACCGACGCCCAGATGGGCCGCGAGGTCGCCGCCCTGGTCGCCCAGAGCCCCCTCGTACGGGCCGAGGTCGACGCCCACGTGCTCATCGCCACCGAGCTCGAAGGCCCGGGCGAGCGGCGGATCGAGGACATGGCCGCCACGGTGCGCCGCAGCGCCGAGCGGGGGGAGGCGGATCTCGGCGTCGAGGACGTCGACGCCTGGGTGGCCCAGCTGCGCCTCGCCCACGACCGTCGACAGTTCTTCTACGCCCAGACCGCCTACATCGTCACCGCCCTGAAGCAGGGCTAGCCACCGCTGCCGCCCCTCCGGAGGTCACCATGGAGTTCGCCCGCATCGACGACACCACCGGGGAGCTCCCCGCCGAGCTGGTACCCCACTTCCAGGGGGAGGCGAGGATCCAGCAGCTCCCCAGCCCGTTCCCCGACGGCCCCCTCGTCTTCGCCGTCCACTTCCAGGCGGGAGGTCGCACCCGGCCGCACGTCCATGCCACCGGACAGGTCCTCCACATCGTCTCCGGCCAGGGCGTGGTCGGAGACGTCGACGGCCGACGCCTCGTCGAGGCGGGCGACGTGGTCGTCGCCGAGCCCGGGGAGTGGCACTGGCACGGCGCCACGCCGTTCTCACCGATGACCCATGTGACCGTGCAGTTCGGAGGGCCGGGGTCCACCGACTGGGACGTGGAGGAGCGGGACTGGGACGACGACTGTCCCGGTTGAGGCGCGACCTACCATCCGATGGTGGTTCTCGAGGCCTTCGAGGCGCAGCCGTGCGTGGTCACCGGTGCCGCGCGGGGCATCGGGCGGGCCGTCGCCCTCGCCCTCGCGGGGCGCGGGCACCCGGTGTGCGTCGACGACACCGGTGTCGACCTCGACGGCCGGGGGCCGAGCCGGGGGCCGGCGGAGCAGGTGGCCGCCGAGATCGTCGCCCGGGGGGGCGCCGCCATGGCGCTCTCCGTCGACGCCCGTAGCCCCGATGCCGCCCGCGGCCTGGTCGCCGAGGTGGAGGCGTGGGCCGGCCGGCCGCCGACCGTGCTCGTCCACGCCGCCGGTACCTTGCGCGACGGCATGGTGCACAAGGCGTCGGACGACGACTGGGCCGAGGTGCTGGGCGCCCATCTGTCGGTGGCGGTCGAGCTCACCCGCGCCATGGCGCCGGCGGTGCGCGCCGGCCGCCAGGGGCGCATCGTGTACGTGGGCGGCGCCGCCGGCCTGGTCGGCAGCGTCGGGCAGGCCGCCTACGACGTGGCCAAGGCGGGGCTCTTCGGCCTCACTCGGGCGGTGGCCCTGGAGATGGCGGGGCGGGACGTGTGCGTCAACTACGTGGCGCCCTTCGCCTTCACCCGCATGACCGAGTCCATCCCTCCGGTGAACGACCGGCTGCGGGCCTACCGGGAGGCCGCCCCCTTGGCCCGCCCCGAGGACGTGGCACCGGTGGTGGACTGGCTGTGCTCGGCGGCGGCCTCCGGCATCAGTGGGCAGGTGTTCGGCGCCCGGGGGGCCGAGGTCGCCCTGTGGTCCCAGCCCCGCCCGGTGGTGCGCCTCTGCGAGCAGCGGGGCTGGGACGTCGGCCGCCTGGAGGAGAGCGCCCGCCCCCGCTTCGAGCCGCACCTCACGCCCCTCGAGTCCGAGTTCGACCTCTTCGGCGGGCCGCCCGTCGCCGTCCTGCGGGAGGCCCCGTGACCGACGTCACCCCCAGCCTCGACCAACCCTTCCCGGGCACCGTCGCCACCGCCGAGGAAGCGCACTCTCTCGGCGAGGAGTACGTCACGGCCGTCGGCAAGGTGATCGCCAGCCACGTCCGCAACGAGCTGGCGGGGGCAGCCGTGTTCGACGAGCCCGCCATCGCCCTGGCTCCCACCCCGCAGGAGAAGTGGCTCGCCTGCCGGATCGCCATGGAGGAGTACGGCCACCACCTCAAGTTCAACAAGCTGTCCATGGAGCTCGGCCTTCCCGATCCCCTGGCAGGGCGGCCGTTGTCGATCTTCGACTACGACCTCCGGACCTGGGTCGAGTTCGTGGTGCTGAAGGCGGTCGTCGACCTGGCCGAGGTCGTCCTCATGGAGGAGCTGGCCGAGTGCTCCTACCTGCCGCTGCGCCGGTTGGCCGGGAACCTCCTGCCGGAGGAGCGGTTCCACGTCTCGTTCGGCCGGACCCACACCAAGGCGGTGCTGAAGGGCGCCGCCCGCCGGGCCGAGGTCCAGGAGGCAGTCGACGCCATGGTGCGGTTGACCCTCCCGTTCTTCGGCCGCAGCGTCTCGGCCAACAACGACCGGTTCCGCCAGTGGGGGATCAAGCAGAACACCAACGACGAGTCGCGGGCCACGTTCGTCGACCGCAGCCGGGCGTGGGTCGACGACCTCGGGCTCGACTACCCGGCGGTCTCGGTGACGTGGGAGGGACCGGGTGACCAGCTGCGCTGACCGCCCCGCCGCCCCGTCGACGCCCCTCCACGACGGCTCGAGCGGCGACCGGAGCCGGTGGGCGGGCTGAACCGGCCCGCGACCTGGCACGCCGTCGACGCCGGCGGTCGAGACCCGGCGACCGGTCGCCCGCCGTCGTACCCCGGGGCGCCGTCGGCGGCGGCAGCGCTGGCCGACGTGCCGATCGCCACCTGGCCCCTGGCCGCCGCCTCGTCGGGCGGGACCCGGGTCACCGTGGCCCACTCCCTCGGGACGGGCGGGCGGCGGGTCGCCGCCCTCCTCGACCGCCTCGCCCGTCGCCCCCCGCCGCCCGCGTCGCTGTCCGTCGACGACCTGCTCCGCCGCACTCCCGCCGGTCGGGTGGACATGCCCGTGGTCGTGGTCTCACCGGACCGCGCCGTCTCGGTCGCCGACGAGGTGGACCCGGCGTGGATGGCGGTGGTCGAACGGCGGCGGTCGTCACCCCGGGCCGGGCTCGTCTCGGGGGGGCGAGGCGTCGCCCTGGAGGCCGCCCTCAACCTGGCCATGTTGCTGGGGACGGAGCCGTTCGACGACGACGGTCCCCAACTCGACGCCAGGGTCGCCTCGGGCGCCCGGCTGTGGTTGCTGGGGGGCGCGGTGGCCGGGGCTCTCGCCGGTGGGGACGACGCGTTCGGCCCGTGGGCCGAGCTCGTGTCGTTCGGGTTCTGGCCGGTCGGGCCCGTCCGGGACCGACTGGTGCTCGGCGCGCCGCCGCACGGCCATGCCGCCGGCTGAGCCCGCCAACCTCGCCGCCGTCCTGGAGGCGGCGGCCGCCCGCAGCAGCGCCAAGGGGCGCCCCGCCTTTCTCGTCGGCGACCGGGTGTTCACCCACGCCGAGGTGCACGAGGGGGCTGCCCGCACGGCGACCGTCCTGGCTGAGCACGGCGTGCGCCGGGGCGACCGGGTGCTCCTCGTCCTGCCGGACGGGATCGAGTTCGTCTGGACCTTCCTCGGGGCGGTGCGCGTCGGCGCCGTCGCCGTTCCCGCCAACCCTCGGCTGACTGCCGACGACCACCGTGAGATGCTCGAGGGGACAGGGGCGAGGGTGGTCGTCGCCGAGACGGCGGCGGCCGAGCCCTTCGCCGGCCGGGCGGCCGTGATCGACGCGGAGACGCTGGAGACGACCCTCGCCCGCCGGCCGCTCCACCCCGTCGCCGACGTCGGTCCGGGCGATCCGGCGTACGCCCAGTTCACCTCGGGGACGACGGGACGGCCGAAGGCAGCCGTCCACCGCCACGGCGACCCGCTCGTCTACTTCGCCGCCTTCGCCCGGCCCGCCCTCGACATCGGGCCCGCGGACGTGAGCTTCTCGGTCTCCAAGATGTTCTTCGCCTACGGCTTGGGCAACTCCCTGTTCTTCACGCTGCTGGCCGGCTGCCGGGCGGTGCTCCACCCTGGCCCGCCCCGGCCGGAGGACTTGGCCGCCCTCGTTCGGCGCCACCGGGCCACGCTCCTCTTCGGCGTGCCCACGCTGTACGCGCGCCTGATCGGCTGTGCCGACCGGGGCAGTTGGGCCTCGGTGCGAGCGGCGGTCTCCGCCGGCGAGACCCTCACGCCGGCGCTGGCTCAGCGGGCACGGGAGGCGTTCGGCTGCCCGATCCTCGACGGACTGGGCTCGACCGAGGTGGGCCAGACGTTCGTGAGCAACACTCTCGCCGAGCAGCGCGACGGCACCATCGGCCGGGTGCTGCCTCCCTACGAGCTGGCCGTCCGCGGGCCGGCGGGGGAGGACCTCGGCCCGGGCGAGCCCGGCACCCTCTGGGTGCGGGGCCCGACGGTGCTGCTCGAGTACCTCGGCCGCCCGGAGGCGACGGCCGCGGTCAAGGTGGGCGGTTGGCTGTGCACCGGCGACCGGGCCGTGATCGAGCCGGACGGCTTCGTGCGCCACCAGGGCCGGGTCGACGACATGGAGATCGTCGGGGGG
>DATACM010000073.1:0-5862 GCA_036259055.1 Acidimicrobiales bacterium
TTGCGCTCTAGCCTTGCCTGGTCACTCCAGGGAGGGGCGAGCGATGTCCGACGCCAACAAGGCGCACCGCAGGCGCATCTACGACGAGGTGTTCAACGAGGGGAAGCTGGACGTCGTCGACGAGGTCATCGCCGCCGACGCCGTCGACCACTCACCGCCGCCCGACTCCACCGGCGACGCCCGCGAGGACCTGAAGGACTTCACCCGGCTCATGCGGAGCTCCTTTCGCCGACGCTCGCTTCACGGTCCGGCTGATGATCGCCGAGGCGACCGGGTGGCGGCCTACTGCGCGTGCGAGGGCACGGACGAGGGCAACTTCATGGGCATCCCGGCCACCTTGGACCTCGCCGGTCTAATACAGCAGCTCGGCCCGGCGCCGTCCGCTTAGCCGAGAGGTACCGACGCGATGGAGGATCCCTACGCCGTCGCCGGCGACATCCACGTCCTGGCGTCGTCGGAGGTGGCGCCGGGGTACGGCGTCCTTCCCGTCAACGCCTACCTGATCGGTGCCGACGAGCCGGTCCTGGTCGACACCGGTCTTCCATCGGAGCGGGACGAGTTCCTCGAGAGCTTGCGGTCCCTCGTGGACCCGGACGACCTCCGGTGGGTCTTCCTCACCCACGAGGACCCCGACCACGCCGGCAACCTCCTCGCCGTGCTGGAGGCGGCCGCCAACGCCCGGCTGGTCACCAACTACGTCACCGTGGGGAAGCTCCGCGAGGGGTTGCCTTCGCTCCCCGTCGACCGGGTGGTGGTGGTCAACCCCGGGCAGCCCTTCCCCGGCACCGAGCGGGGGCTCCGTGTCGTCCGCCCGCCCGTCTACGACGCACCGGGCACCATCGGGCTCCACGACCCCGTGACGGGCGTGGTGCTCACGGTCGACGCCTTCGGCTCCTACCTGCCCGAGCTGGTCCAGGACCTGGGCGACGTCCCCGAGGGCGACGCCCGCTCGGGCTTCGACGACTTCAACCGGGCGAACCATCCCTGGACGGCGCTGGTCGACCAGGCCCGGTTCGACCGGTCGTTGGCCGACCTGCGCCGGCTCGAGCCGACCCTCTTGCTCAGCTCCCACGGTGTGCCCGCGCCGGGGCGGACAGACGCGCTGCTCGACGCCATGGCCCGAATCCCCCAGATGGAGCCCTACGAGCCGCCCGACCAAGAGGAGTTCGAGGAGCTGAGGGAGGAGATGGGCTAGTCCTCGACCTTCTCGGCCACCACCTCGTACCAGTCCGCCTCCGGGCGGTAGGTGTCGTCGACGACGCGCAGCCCGGCGGCGCCCAACCGGTCATGCAGCTCGCCGACGCGAAACGGCCAGAACGTCAGCTCGTGGCGGCGGGCCTCCAGGCTGCCGTCCGCCTCCACGAGGAACACGATCTCGACATGGTGGGGCGCCTCCCAGCCAGCGGCGTAGCTCCAGAGGTAGAGCGGCACGCACCGGCGGCCGTCCCGTTCCAACACGCGCTCGGGGAAGGTGAGCCGGGGCTGCTGGCGGCGCAGCTTCTCCCAGTTGCGGGCGTTGACGACCACCACCCCGCCCGGGCCGAGCACGCCCGCCATGCCCCTGAAGGCCTCGACCATGGCGTCGCCGGGAAGGTGGGAGACGGAGTTGCCGAGGCACAGCACGAGGTCGAAGCGCTCGTCGTGACAACCGGGGAGGTCCTGCCAGCGGCAGACCCGCAACGGGACGTCGACCCCCGCCTCGGCACACCGCTTGCGGGCCTCGGCGACCATGGCGTCGCTGCCGTCGGAGCCCCAGACCCGGTAGCCCCGCCGGGCCAACGCCACCGCGTCCGCGCCCACGCCGCAGGAACAGTCGAGAACCTTCGGGGCGGCAACGGCGGCGAGGCGGTGGCCTTGGCGGTCGAGGACCGCCTCGGCCTCCACCCGGCCGTCGGGCACGAGCCAGTGGTAGTCCTCGGCAAGGGCCGAATACGGGTCGTCGGCGGCAGCGCGCACCGCTCCAGTCAAGCCCCGCCACACTGGTGGCGTGAGCGACCGGGTCGAGCTGGTCTGGTACGGCGACGACGCGCCCTGGTACGACCACGGCCCGCAGCACCCCCTCCGCCCCGCCCGGGTGATCCTCACCCGTGAGCTCATCCACGGGCTCGCCCTCGTCGACGGCGACCGCGTACGCGAGACGCCGGCACGCGACGCCACCGACGAAGAGGTGAGCCTGGTGCACACCGAGCGCTACATCGACGCCGTCCGCCGGGCCGGCCACGGGGAGGCCGGCCCGTGGTCTCGCTTCGGCTTCGGCCCGGGCGACAACCCGATCTTCCCGTCGATGCACGAGGCGTCCGCCCGGGTGGTCGGGGCGTCGCTGGTCGCCGCCGAGGCGGTGTGGTCGGGCCGGGCCGAGCACGCCTTCAACCCCGCCGGCGGCCTGCACCACGCCATGCCCGAGCGGGCCAGCGGCTTCTGCGTCTACGACGACCCGGCGGTGGCGATCGCCTGGCTGCTGGCCAACGGCGCGCAGAGGGTGGCCTACGTGGACGTGGACGTCCACCACGGCGACGGGCCCCAGGCGATCTTCTACCGCGACCCTCGTGTGCTGACGGTGTCGCTGCACCAGGACGGGCGCACGCTGTTCCCTGGTACCGGGTTCGTCGACGAGCTCGGCGCCGGCGACGCCACCGGGACCAAGGTCAACGTCCCCCTCCCGCCGTTCACCTCCGACGGCGGGTGGTTGCGGGCGTTCCGCCAGGTCGTGCCCCCGCTGGTCGAGACGTTCGCTCCGGACGTGCTGGTGACCCAGCTCGGCTGCGACACCCATCACACCGACCCGCTCGCCAACGTGTCCCTCACCACCGCCGCCTACCGGGAGACGGCGTCGGCGCTGCACGAGCTCGCCCACCGCTGCGCCGGCGGCAGGTGGGTGGCCACCGGCGGTGGCGGCTACCAGTGGGCGAGGGTCGTCCCGCGGGCATGGACGCTCTACTTCGCCGAGATGGCGGGAGCGACGGTGCCCGACCACCTGCCCGGCGCCTGGGTCGAGCGGGTCGAGCGGGAGGCCGGGACCTCGGTGCCGGCGACGTTCTCCGACCCCCCGGTGACGCCGTCGTACGACGTCGATCCCGCCATCGACCAGTCGGTGGGGAGCGTGCGAGCCCTCGTCTTCCCCCGCCTCGGGCTGACCTGAGGCGCCGGTGGCACGGCTGGGTATTGTTCCGGCATGACAGGAATCATCACCGGGCTGACCGACGACGACATCACCACCGTCGGTGGCCCGCCCAGCCCTCGGCTCGCCGCCGATCCCGACGCGACCGACGAGTCATCCGACACCACTGACGCGGCCGACGCCGCCGACTCCGCCGACGCCGCCGACTCGCCGGGCGCCGACCCCGACACCACCGACTCTCCCAGCGTGGGGGACGCCACCGACTCGGTCGACGCTCCCGCCGCCCCGGACAGCGTCGACACCACCGACGAGTCCTCGGGGGACACTACCGACGCCGCCGACACCACCGATGCCACCGACCAGGCCGACCCGAGCGACACCGACGCCACCGATGCCGGGGGTGGCGACGGCGACGTCGACGCCGCCGACACCTAGGAACGCCTGTCGAGGATGACGAGCCTGGCGCGGTGCGTCGGGGACACGAAGCGCTTCCTCGACCACCACTGGGGACGCGCGCCCCTTCACCGCGTTGCCGCCGACGAGAACGGCTTCGGCGACCTGTTCTCGCTCGACGACGTCGACCACCTGGTCTCGTCCACGTCGCCCCGCCTCCCCGCCTTCCGGCTCGTCCGTGACGGCCGGCCCCTCGAGCCGAGCCGCTATACACGCACGGCGAGGATCGGCGGGCGGACGGTCTCGGGCGTGGGCGACCCCCGGCGGGTGTTCGAGGAGTTCCACGGCGGCGCGACGATCGTCCTCCAGGGGCTGCAGCGGTACTGGCCGCCGCTCACCCGCTTCTGCCGTTCGCTCGAGCTCGAGCTCACTCACGCCGTGCAGGCCAACGCCTACGTGACGCCGCCCCGGTCGAGGGGGCTGGGCGTGCATTACGACACCCACGACGTGTTCGTCCTGCAGCTCGCCGGCAGGAAGGCCTGGGACGTCTACCCGCCCGTGCTCGCCGACCCGCTGCCATCCCAGCTGTGGTCCAGCGACCGCGGGGCGCCGGGCGCCCCCTGCCTCTCCGCCGAGGTGAAGGCGGGCGACTGCCTGTACATGCCGCGGGGCTACCTTCACTCGGCGCAGGCCCAGCAGGAGCTCTCGGCCCACCTGACGATCGGCGTGCCCTCCCACACCCGCCACGACGTGGCCAAGGAGGTGCTCGGCGGCACGGCGGACGACGCCTGGTTCCGGGGCGGTCTGGCACCGGGCTGGGCCGAGGACGTCGACGGGCTCGCCGACGAGGTCCGGGACCTGGTGCGGCGTCTGCGGGAGTGGCTCGACACCCTCGACGCCGACGCCGTCGCCCGCCGGGTCGCCACCACCTTCTGGAAGGGGCGTCCGCCCATGCTCAGCGGCCAGCTCCGCCAGCTCCTGGTGCTCGAGCAGCTCGGCGACGGCTCGGTGTTGCGGCGGCGGGACGGGACGGTCTGCCGGCTGAGCACCGACCGGGAGCACCTGCGGGTGCTCCTCGGCGACCGGGAGCTGCGCATGCCCGCCGTCCTCGCTCCGGTGATGCACCGGATCGCGGCCGAGGGCGGCCCCTTCCCGGTGTCGGCGCTGGCCGACGAGCTCGACGAGCCCAGCCGCCTGGTGCTGGCCCGCCGCCTGGTCCGCGAGGGGCTCCTGGAGATCGTCACGCTTGGTTGAGCCCCGCTGCTCCACCATCTCGTCGTCGCTCAGCGAGGGCCTGTGCGGGACCGCCTCGATCGTCCGCAGCTGGCTGTTGGTCGAGCAGCCCGGACCCTGGGGCTCGGAGGCGCTCGCCCAGAGCGACCTGCCCGAGGAGGTGGCGACGCCCCTCGGCGAGGACGCCCGGCGTCACAACGTCCGGGTGCTCTTGCTCCGCCGCCCCGACCGTCCAGACCGGGCCTCGGCGGCCGGGCGGCACTGCTTCGTCGCCCATTCCAGCCGCCACCGCACCTGGATCGAGCACCGGCTGGTACCCGACCCCTCCGAGCTGCTGGAGGTCGACTTCGGGCGGCTCCGGGCCGGCGAGCCGGCGGGCTTCGGCGCCCCCCACGACCAGCCGTTGTACCTGGTGTGCACGAACGGCCGCCACGACCCGTGCTGCGCCCAGTTCGGGCGCCCGGTGGCGCGGGCCCTCGCCCGAGAGCGGCGCTCGGTATGGGAGTGCTCCCACGTCGGCGGTGACCGCTTCGCCGCGAACCTCGTGTGCCTGCCCCACGGGCTGTACTTCGGACGCCTGGGCCCGAGCGAGGCGACGAGCGTCGTGGACGCCTACGAGCGGGGCCGCATCGCGGTCGAGTTCTACCGGGGCCGGGCCGGCGACCCGTTCGTCGTCCAGGCGGCGGACTGCCTGCTCCGGGCCGAGACGGGCCTCCGGCGGCTGGACGACGTCGAGCCGGTCTGGCGGCGCTCGGCGGAGGACGGGATGGTGGACGTGGGCTTCGACGCCCGCGACGGGCGCCGGTTCGAGGTGCGGGTGGCGGTGCGGGCGGCGGCCGAGGGGCGGTCGCTCACCTGCGCCGCCCTCAACGCCGAGCACCCGCCGCAGTACTCGCTCGTGTCGGTGCAGTCGGCGTAGCGGGGCGGGCCGTCGCCCGTCAGCCCCAGCGGGCCGGTCTGGGCGAGGACAGCTGCGAGACACACGTGGCGCACACCAGCTTCGAGCGGTGCTCGCGGAGGTCGGCGACGGCGCCGCAGAAGGTGCACACCCGTTCGAGCTTCACCATCACGATGCGGTCGCCCTCGAGGGAGATCTCGACCAGGTCGTGGTCGGAGAT
>DATACM010000074.1:0-6718 GCA_036259055.1 Acidimicrobiales bacterium
GCCAGCGCAGGGTCCGCTGGATCCCCTCGATCAGTTCGTCACGCGACAGCGCGGGATCGGTGTCCTCGATCCTCAGGATGAACGTGCCGCCCTCATGACGGGCGTAGAGCCAGTTGAACAGCGCGGTCCGGGCCCCGCCCACGTGGAGGAACCCGGTGGGCGCGGGCGAGAAACGGACCCTGACTGGCACCCGGCTCACGGTAGCCTCGGCGTCCCATGGCCAAAGCGGTATTGACGTCGCAGTCCGAGGACTTTCCCAAGTGGTACCAGGACCTGGTGGCCAAGGCCGAGCTGGCGGACAACGGGCCGGTGCGGGGCACCATGGTCATCCGGCCCTACGGCTACGCCATCTGGGAGCGCATGCAGGCCGAGCTCGACCGGCGCATCAAGGACGCCGGCGCCCAGAACGCCTATTTCCCTCTCTTCATCCCCGAGTCGTACCTGCGCAAGGAGGCCGAGCACGTCGAGGGCTTCAGCCCCGAGCTGGCGGTCGTCACCCACGCGGGGGGCAAGGAGCTGGAGGAGGCGGCCGTCGTCCGTCCCACGAGCGAGACGATCATCAACGTCTTCTTCTCGAAGTGGGTGCAGAGCCACCGGGACCTGCCCCTGCTCATCAACCAGTGGGCCAACGTGGTGCGCTGGGAGCTGCGCCCCCGCGTGTTCCTGCGCACGACGGAGTTCCTCTGGCAGGAGGGCCACACCGCCCACGTCTCCCGGGAGGACGCCCGCGCCTACGCGGTGCGGATCCTGCGCGAGGTGTACGAGGACTTCGCCGTGCGTGTGCTCGGCCTGCCCGTCCTGGTCGGGCGCAAGACCGAGCGCGAGCGCTTCGCCGGCGCCGACGCCACCTACACCATCGAAGGGATGATGGGCGACGGGAAGGCCCTGCAGATGGGAACGAGCCACGAGCTGGGCCAGAACTTCGCCCGGGCCTTCGGCATCCAGTTCCAGGACGACACGGGTGGGTCGGAGTTCGCCTGGCAGACGTCGTGGGGCGTCTCGACCCGCCTGGTCGGCGCCTTGGTCATGGGCCACGGCGACGACGCCGGGCTGCGCCTGCCGCCCAACCTGGCTCCCACCCAGGTGATGGTCCTCCTGGTCCGGGCCGAGGACGGCGCCGCCGAGGCGGCCGCCACCCTGGTCGACGACCTCCGCCGGGCCGGCGTGCGGGTGGAGCTGGACGAGCGGGTGGACACGTCGTTCGGGCGGCGGGCGGTGGAGTGGGAGCTCAAGGGCGTGCCGGTGCGGGTGGAGGTCGGGCCCCGCGATCTGGCCGAGGGCAACGCCGTCGTGGTCAGGCGGGACACGGGCGCCAAGGACCCGGTGAGCCTGGGGGGCGTCGTCGACCGGGTGGTCACGACGCTGGGCGAGGTGCAGGCCGCCCTGCACGCCGACGTCCGCCAACGGCGGGAAGCTCGCACGGTCGAGGCCACGTCGGTCGACGAGGCCCGAGAAGGGGCCCAGTCGGGTTTCGCCCGGGTGCCGTGGGACAAGGTGGGCGAGGATGGTGAGGACACCCTGGCCGAGAGCGGCATCTCGGTCCGCTGCCTGCAACGCCCCGACGGCGGCCTGCCCGAGTCGTCCTCCGAGGCGGGCGCGATCGCCACCGTGGGCAAGGCCTACTGAGCCGATCTCGTCCTTCTGGCACGCTCAGGGCGCGAAAGAGCGCGGTTTTCCTGACCCAATGCGTCTGGGTCAGCGGGAGCGCAGCTTGGCGAGGAGGCGGAGCAGCTCGAGGTAGAGCCACACCAGCGTGATGAGCAGGCCGAAGGCGCCGTACCACTCCATGTACTTGGGCGCCCCGGCGGCTGCGCCTCGCTCGATGAAGTCGAAGTCGAGCACCAGGTTGAGGGCGGCGATGACCACCACTACCAGGCTGAACAGGATTCCCACCGGGCCGGCGTCGTGGATGAAGGGGATGTCGGCGCCGAACAGGTGCAGCACCAGGCTGACCACGTAGACGAGCAAGACGGCACCGGTGGCGGCCACGATCCCCATGCGCAGGTTCTCGGTGACCTCGATGATCCGCGTGGCGTACAGGAAGAGCAGCAGGGCGAAGACGCCGATGGTGAGCCCGACGGCCTGGAGGACGATGCCGTCGAACTCGAACTCGTAGAGGTGCGAGATGGCGCCGAGGAGGAGCCCCTCGACCACCGCGTACACCGGAGCGGTGAACCGGGCCAGCTTGGGCTTGAAGATCGTGAGAATGGCGATCCCGAGGCCGCCGAGCATGACCGGGAACAGCCACCCCGGCACCCTCACCCGATCCGGGCTGGCGTCGACGGACGCCCAGCCGAACCACCCGGCGGCGAGCAGCAGCATCAGCAGGACGGCGGAGGCGCTCACGACGCCCCCGACGGTCATGGTGTCCAGGGCGGTGGCGTAGGGAGGGCCGGGCGTCCACGGTGAGACGCGGTCGTCGACGGGAGGACGGTCGAGCGTCCCCGTAGCCGTCGCCTGGCGCTGCCGCTGCTCCTCGATCTGGCGGTCGAAGACCTTCTCGTTCAGGGCCGGGTTACTGGTGCGCATGTGCGTGCCTCCTCGACCGACGAGGGTACCGGCCGGCTACCCGGATCGGGCGGCGGAGAGGTGCTCGACGAGAAGTCGGTTGAGCTCCTCCGGCGCGTCCTCCGGGATCCAGTGGCTGACGCCCTCGAGCACCTCGAAGCGGTAGGGACCGGCGACGTGGGCGGCGCACGCCTCGGCCGCCTCCCGGCCGATGGCGGGCTCCTCGGTGCTCCACACGAAGAGCGTCGGAGCGGTGACCGGCTCGACGCTGGTGACGACCGCCGGGTCGATCGCCCGGTACCAGTTGAGGGCGGCGGTCAGCGCCCCCGGCTCGAGCAGGCGGGCGACGTAGCGCTCCATGGCCTCACGGTCGGAGTAAGCGGTGTTGGCGAACAGCGCCCGCAGGCCGGCGCCCTCGTCGGCGAGCAGGAGGCGCTCGGGTATCTCGGGCGCACCGAACAAGGCGATGTAGCTCGAGCGGGCCAGCTGGTCGCCGGTGGACGACGCCATCGCCTCGGCCACCGCCATCGGGTGCGGCACCGAGACGGCCGTGAGGCTCCGCAGCCGGTCGGGGTACCGCCCGGCCACGTGCCACGCCACCACCGCGCCGAAGTCGTGGCCGACGGCGTGGAACTGGTGGCCCCCCAGCCAGTCGGCCATGGCCAGGGCGTCGGCGGCCAGGTGGTCGACCCGGTAGCGCGCCACCTCCTCGGGGCGGGCGCGGGGAGAGTAGCCCCGCTGGTCGGGGGCGACCGCCCGGTAACCCGCGTCACCGAGGGCGGACAACTGCCAGCGCCACTGCCACGACGACTGGGGGAAGCCGTGGAGCAGCAGCACCAGTTCGCCGTCGGCCGGCCCCGACGCCAGGCCGTCGAACACCTCCTCGCCCACCGGGATCTCGACGCGCTCGAAGCCCGGCGGTCGGCCTTGACCGTCGAGCGCCGCCCCGGTCACAAATCGAGCAAGGAGCGCCAGTCGGACAGGCGGTCGGCCAACTGGGCAGGCGTGAGCTGCAGCGTCGACTCGGGCACCACGTCGGGGATCGCCCGCTGGTCCCAGTAGTGATGGGCGGCGCCGGCGAAGAGGTGTCGGCGGAGCTCGACCAGGTCGTCGGGAGGGCTCTCGTCGAGGAAGCCCCAGAGCCGCAGCGCCAGCTCGAGGTCGTGCATCACAGGGGCCCGTCCGAACAGCGACGCCCGCTTGAGGGCCACCGCCACCGCCCCAGCCAACGCGTCCTCGAGGCGCTCCCCCTCGCCCACCTTCACCCGGTCCCGGATGAGGTCGACCAGCTTGAGGGCGTAGCCCTGGTCGGGCCCGGGACGACCGAGCTTGGGGCCGAGCGGTTGGCCGCGGTCGAGGTCGCCGGGGCGGTCGGCCATCCAATGCCGGGGGGGCGGCAGGTCGAGAGCCTGGCGGGGCTGATCGGATAGAGGGACGGGCACGTAATCGGGGGCAGCCATCAGCCCTCCTCCTCTCCCTCGTTCTGGAGCAACCCGTAGACGATGGAGTCGGACAGGGCCTGCCACGACGCCTCGATGATGTTCTCGGAGACCCCGATCGTCGACCAGGTGCGCTCGCCATCGGTGGAGTCGATGAGCACGCGCGTGATGGCGGCGGTGCCCTTGGAGGTGTCGAGGACCCGCACCTTGTAGTCGGTGAGGTGCACGTGGGCAAGGCTGGGGTGCGCCTGGCCGATGGCCTGGCGCAGGGCCCGGTCGAGGGCGTTCACCGGCCCGTTCCCCTCGGCGGTGGCGATGTGGCGCTGGTCGCCGGCGTGCACCTTGATCGTGGCCTCGGTGAGGAAGCTGCCGTCCTCCCGGTGCTCGCTCATCACCCGGAACGACTCCACGCGGAAGTACGTCTGCTCCCACCCGCCGGCCTGGCGCATGAGCAGCTCGAGGGAGCCGTCGGCCACCTCGAAGTGGTAGCCCTTGTGCTCCAGCGCTTTCAGCCGGTCGAGGATCCCGGCCAACGACGCCGACTCGAGGTCCAGGCCCAGCTCCTCCGCCTTGAGCTGGATGGTCGAGCGACCGGCCAGCTCGCTGACGACGAACCGGGTCCCGTTGCCCACCGAGTCGGGCGGCACGTGCTCGTAGAGGTCACGGCCTCGGGCGATGGCCGACGTGTGCAGCCCCGCCTTGTGGGCGAACGCCGACTGACCGACGTAGGGCTGTTGGCCGTTGGGCGCGATGTTGACCAGCTCGGCGATGTGGTGGGCCACCGGCGTCAGCCGCTCCAACCGCTCCGGCTCGATCGTGCGGACGCCCATCTTCAGGCTGAGGTTGGGGATGGCGGCACAGAGGTCGGCGTTGCCCGTGCGCTCGCCGTAGCCGTTGATGCAACCTTGCACCTGGGTCGCCCCGTAGCGGACCCCCGTCAGGGTGTTCGCCACCGCGCACCCGCCGTCGTTGTGGAAGTGCACGCCCAGCTGGGCGGAGGTGTACGTCCGCACCTCGGACAGCACCTGCTCCACCTGGTCGGGAAGCGTCCCGCCGTTGGTGTCGCAAAGCACGAGCGTCTCCGCCCCTGCCTCCTCGGCGGCGGCGATGACGCGCAGGCTGAACTCGGGGTTGCGGCGGTAGCCGTCGAAGAAGTGCTCGGCGTCGAAGAACACCCGCAGCCCGGCGTGGCGCAGGAACTCGACCGAGTCGTAGGCCATGGCCACCGCGTCGTCGAGGTCGGTGCGCAGGGCCTCGAGGACGTGGCGGTCCCACGACTTGGCCACGATGCACACCGTCGAGGTGTTGGCCTTGACCAGGTGGCGGAGGGTGTCGTCGGAGTCGGCCTTCGACCGCGGGCGGCGGGTCGCGCCGAAGGCCACCAGGGTGGCCGTCTGGAGCTTCAGCTCGGTCGGCGCCCGCTGGAAGAACTCGTCGTCCTTGGGGTTGGCGCCCGGCCACCCGCCCTCGATGTAGGCGACGCCCAGGTGGTCGAGCTGGGCCGCGACGCGCAGCTTGTCGTCCACCGTGAGGGACAGACCCTCCTGCTGGCTCCCGTCGCGCAGGGTGGTGTCGTAGATGTCGACCGCCCCCGGAAGCTCCGGCAGGGGCACGTGGCTGCCGGCATGCTCAACCCGAGACATGTTCCAGCCAGTCCTTGTAGCGGTCGACCTCTCCGCGCACGGTGGCGAAGTAGGTCTCCTGGATGGCCCGGGTGATGGGCCCGGGCTCGCCGATCTCGCGGTCGTCCACCGAGCGGATCGGCACGACCTCGGCGGCGGTGCCGGTGAGGAAGGCCTCCTCGGCCAGGTAGAGGTCGGTGCGGAGCAGGTTGGCCTCGGCGATCTCGTAGCCGAGGTCGCGGGCGATGGTGGTGACCGAGTCTTGCGTGATGCCCTCCAGGGCGCCGGCGGACACCGGTGGGGTCAGGATGCGGCCGTTCTTCACCACGAAGAGGTTCTCCCCCGTGCACTCGCTCACGTAGCCCTGGGGCGACAGGAGGATGGCCTCGTCGTAGCCCGCCTTCAGCGCCTCCACCTTGGCCAGGGAGGAGTTCAGGTACCCGCCGGTGCCCTTGGCCGCGACCGGCACGGCGTTGGGGCTGTGGCGATGCCAGGTGGAGATCTTGGTGCGCACCCCCCGGCGCAGCCCCTCGTCGCCCAGGTAGGTGCCCCACGGCCAAACGGCGATGGAGACGTTCACCGGGCACGGAAGCGGGTTGAGCCCCATCTCGCCGTACCCGAGATAGACGAGGGGGCGGATGTAGCAGGCGTCCAGGCCGTTGACCCTGATCGTCTCCTTGACCGCCTCGACCAGCTGCTCGGGCGTCCACGGGATGTCGATCAGGTAGATCTTGGCGCTGTCGAACAGCCGGCGGATGTGGTCGCTCAGACGGAAGACGGCCGGTCCCTGGCTGGTCGAGTAGGCGCGGATGCCCTCGAACACGCCGCTGCCGTAGTGCAGCGAGTGGGTGAGGACGTGGACCCGGGCCTCGTCCCACGGTACGAGCTCGCCGTCCATCCAGATCCGGTCGACCTTCTGCAGTGGCATTGCCCTACACCCTTTCTGCGATGGCGTCGCCGATCTCGGCGGTGGTGCCGGTGTGCCCCGTCGAAGCGGCGCACGCCTCTTCCAGCCGGGCCGCGGCGGCGGCCTCCCCCAGGAAATCCAGCATCATGGCAGCCGACCGGACGGCCGCCACGGGATTGGCTCTACCGGTGCCGGCGATGTCGGGAGCGGACCCGTGCACGGGCTCGAAGAGCGACGGCCCG
>DATACM010000075.1:0-2620 GCA_036259055.1 Acidimicrobiales bacterium
CCCACACAGCTCCCGAGCCCGGGCAGGTGACTCGCCAGGCGCCGGGAAAGAAGGCCGCGTCGTTGCCCCCGAAAGGCCTGCCTCGGCCATCCCACGCCGCCGGCGGATGAGGTCGAGCAGCGAGGGCGGCGGCTCGCTCGCGGGCTGCACGAGGGTGTCGAGCTCGGAACGGCAGAGCCGCTCTGTCAACGGCGGCCCAAAACTGACCCCCTTTCGACGGCTGAAAATTGACCCCCCCTCCCCGGGGTCGCTCACGCTGCGTCGTCGCTAGGCACCCTCCCCAGGTCGCGGTCCTTCAGTCGGTAGCTCTCGCCTCGAAGGCTGATCACCTCGGCGTGGTGGACGAGGCGGTCCACCATCGCCGCCGCCACCGTGTCGTCGCCGAAGGTCTCACCCCAGCGTGCGAACGGCCGGTTCGAGGTCACGATGAGGCTCGCCCGCTCGTAACGGGCGGAGACGAACTGGAAGAACAGGTTGGCGGCCTCCGCTTCGAGGGGGATGTAGCCGACCTCGTCGATGACGACCAGCGGGATGCGCCCGAGGCGGCGCAGCTCCTCGTGCAGCCGCCCGGCGGCGTGGGCGTCGGCCAGACGGGCGACCCACTCCGCGGCGGTGGCGAACGCCACCCGGTATCCGGCCTGACAGGCCCGGATGCCCAACGCGGTGGCCAGATGGGTCTTGCCCGTCCCCGGTGGTCCCAAGAACACCACGTTCGACCGCTCGGCGATGAAGTCGAGAGTGGCCAGGTGGGCGATGGTGTCGCGCTTGAGCGAGCGCTGGTGGTCGAAGTCGAAGTCCTCGATGGTCTTGCGAGCGGGGAACCGGGCCGCCCGGATGCGGGCCTCGCCGCCGTGGTCCTGGCGGGCCGCCACCTCCCGTTCCAAACAGGCGGCCAGGAACTCCTCGTGGCTCCATCCATCGGCCCGCGCCCGCTCGGCCAGGCGCTCCACCGCCGCCGCCAACGACGGCGCCTTGAGCGCCCGGCACAGGTAAACAAGGTCGGCCCGGGGCTTGGTGCGCGCCGCCATCACAGCACCACCCGAAGCGCCCGGTCGTAGGCGGCCAGGTCGCGCACCTCGACGTCGGCCTCCTCCTCGTCGACGACGGTGGCCCGGAAGGCGGCCATGATCTTGCGGGCGGCGTCGTGGGCAGGGTCGGTGATCGTGCGATGCGGCGCCCAGGAGCGGGGATGGCGGGCGACGACGACGCTGCCCATCCTCACCACCACCTCCTCGAGGTCGGCCCGGACCTCGACCCGGCGGCCCACCGCCCGGGGGTGGACCGAGTAGTCGCAGGTGCCAACCCGCACCCAGTGGTCGCGGGGCAGGCGCACCCCGAAGCGCAGCGCCGGGTCGGGGGCCACCGGCGGGAAGGCCATCATCGCCGCCCGGTCCTCGGCGATGCGGTCGGTGGGCCGGCAACGCAGGGTGGCATGCACCCGGGTGTTGGCCCGCACCAGCCACTTCGCCAGCTGGGCGTTGAACTCCGCCGGCGAGGCGAAGGACCGCCCGGGCAGGAAGCTCGTCTCAAGGAACTGGTTGGCCCGCTCCACCAGCCCCTTGGCCTCGGGATCGCCCGGCTTGCAGATGACCACCCCCATCCCCAGCGTCCCCCGGAAGGCCTGGAAGGCCGGCGTGAGCACGGCCTTGCCCCGCTGGCGGTGAGCCAGGGCGGGCTCGCCGTCGTACACGCCGACCCGGGGGACGCCGCCCAGGTCTTCGAGCAGCGCCAGGTGCCCGCACAAGAGGTCGTGGGCCTCCCGGGAGGGGATCATGCGGGCCACCAGCCAACGGGAGTAGCCGCAGACGCCGACGAGCACGGGCGGTCGGCCGACGTGGCCGGCACCGAGGGGGATCCTCACCGGCGGGAACCACAGGTCCCACTGGGCCAGCTCGCCCGGGCGGTACTCGGTGCGCCCGCAGGCGTCGGGGGGCAGGTAGAGCGGCCGCAGCTCCCGCACCCGCTCCTTGAGCACGGTCATGCCCCACGCCCAGCCAATGCGCTCGGCGATCACCGTGGCCGGCATCCGGGGGTGATCGGCGAGCAGCTTGCGGATCTCGGCGTCGTAGCGGTCGACGATCGAGCCCGTCCCCGCCCGCTCGTAGGCCGGCGGGCGGTCGGTGCGCAGCGCGGCGCGCACGGTGTTGCGCGCCGCGCCGGTGCGGCGGCAGATCTCCTTGATCGACAGTCCCTCGGCCCGATGCAGCCGACGGATCTCGGCCCAGTCTTCCAACGACAACACCACCTTCCTCCTGGCTCGCGTTCCTGTGACCGGGCCAGGCTCCGTTGATCCTCACTCCGAGTGGTGGACCTCCGGGGGAAGGGGGGTCAGTTTTCGACCGTCGATAAGGGGTCAGTTTTCAGCCGTCGGGGACACCACCGGCCCCGATGAGGCAGAGTTCTCTGCCGGCATGCTCGCCGCCGCCACCGCGGCAACTGCGGGGCGCTCACCCCCAGACGACGTTGGTCCGTCGTTTGTATCGGGCATGACGCCACAGCTCAGGAGCCCTCGAGGGGGGGCCGACCCAGCACCCTGCGCCGCTCTTGCACCTTGTACCTCCCGTGTCAATGAAGATGTCCTTTGAGATGGCACGCAACACCACGTGAGCCGGGAACACCT
>DATACM010000076.1:0-3076 GCA_036259055.1 Acidimicrobiales bacterium
GGTCTACGGGCGGGGAGCGACCGAGGTGCGGGCCCTCGACGGGGTCACCGTCGACTTCCCCCAGGAGGAGTTCGGCGCCATCATGGGACCGTCCGGCTCGGGCAAATCGACGCTCATGCACTGCATGGCCGGTCTCGACACCCTCACCTCCGGCCGGGCGTTCATCGGCGACGTCGATCTCGGCCGCCTCGGGGACCGGGAGCTGACTCTCCTACGGCGTGAGCGCGTGGGCTTCGTCTTCCAGGCGTTCAACCTCGTCCCCACCCTGACCGCCCTCGAGAACATCACCCTGCCGATGGCGCTGGCCGGCGAGAAAGGCGACCCCGGCTGGGTCGACACCGTCGTGGACACCCTCGGCCTGGGCGACCGCCTCGCTCACCGCCCGAGCGAGCTGTCCGGGGGCCAGCAGCAGCGGGTGGCGATCGCCCGGGCTCTGGCCAGCCGACCGCAGATCATCTTCGCCGACGAGCCCACGGGCAACGTGGACTCGCGCGCCGGGGCCGAGATCCTCGGCTTCGCCCGGCGGGCGGTCGACGAGATGGGCCAGACCATCGTGATGGTCACCCACGACCCGGTGGCCGCCGCCTACGCCGACCGGGTGCTGTTCCTCGCCGACGGCCGGGTCGTCGACGAGATGCGGGACCCCACCGCGGAGCGGGTGCTCGACCGCATGAAGCAGTTCGGCGACTGAGCCGTGTTCCGCGTCACCGTCAAGGGGCTCCTCGCCCACAAGCTCCGCCTCGCCGCCACCGCCCTCGCGGTGATGCTGGGGGTGGCGTTCATGGCCGGGACGCTCGTGCTCACCGACACCATCAGCAGGACCTTCGACGACCTCTTCGGCGACGTCTTCGCCGACACCGACGCGGTGGTCCGCCAGGAGGCGGCCTTTACCGCCCCGCAGGGGGAAGGCGCCCAGCGAGGACGGGTCGACGCCTCGCTGGTGGGCATCATCGCCGCCGTCGACGGAGTCGCGCTGGCCGAGGGCAACGTCCAGGGATACGCCCGGCTCGTGGGCAAGGACGGCGAGCCCATCGGCGACCCCGAGATGGGCGCCCCCACGTTCGGCGCCAACTGGAGCGATTCCGACGAGCTGGACCCCTTCACGCTCGTCGAGGGGACGCCGCCCAGAGCGGACACCGAGGTCGTCATCGACAAGAAGAGCGCCGACGACGGCAAGCTGCGAGTCGGCGACACCACCACCGTCCTGGTCCAGGGACCACCGCAGCAGGTGAGGATCGCCGGGATCGTGAAGTTCGGCGAGGCCGACAGCCCGGGAGGCGCGTCCTTCGTGCTCTTCACCACCGACGCCGCCCAGCGCCTGGTAGCCGAACCGGGCCGCTTCGACAGCGTGTCGGTCGTCGCCGAAGAAGGCCTCTCGCAGCGGCAGGTCGCCGACCGCATCGCACCGGTGCTGCCCCCGGGTGTCGAGGTCGTGACGGGCGACCAGGTCACCAAGGAGAACCAGGACGAGTTGAAGGAAGGCCTCTCGTTCTTCAACGTGTTCCTGCTCGTCTTCGCCGTCATCGCCCTACTGGTGGGCTCGTTCATGATCTTCAACACCTTCTCCATCACCGTGGCCCAGCGCACGAGGGAGAACGCGCTGCTGCGAGCGATCGGCGCGAGCAAGCGGCAGGTGCTCGCGTCGGTGCTCTTGGAGGCCGTTGTGGTGGGCGTGCTCGCCTCGTTGATCGGGCTGGCCATCGGCCTCGCCGTCGCCGTCGGGCTCAAGGCGCTGCTGGCGGGGTTCGGGCTCGATATCCCCGCCGGCGGGGTCGTCTTCCTGCCTCGCACGGCGATCGTCTCCCTCGTCGTCGGCGTGGGGGTCACCGTCCTGGCCGCCCTGTCCCCGGCTCGCAAGGCGGGGCGGATCCCGCCGGTCGCCGCCATGCGAGACGTCGCCGTGGGCAGCGCGGGCTACGGCTCGAAGCTGCGCATGCTGGTGGGCGGCGTGATCCTGGCCCTCGGGGTTGTCTCGCTCCTGAGCGGGCTGTTCGGCGGGGGCGACAACGCCCTCGCCATGGTCGGCCTGGGAGTGCTGCTGGTGTTCTTCGGCGTGTCGGTGCTCGGGCGAACCATCGCCCTGCCCCTCAGCCGCATGATCGGGGCCCCGCTCCCCCGTCTGCGCGGTATCACCGGGAACCTGGCCCGGGAGAACGCCATGCGCAACCCCAAGCGCACGGCGGCCACCGCGTCGGCACTCATGATCGGGGTAGGCCTCGTCGGGTTCATAACGATCCTCGCCGCCTCGACCCGCACGTCGATCAACGCCCCCATCGACAAGGCCTTCACCGGCGACTTCGCCATCAACTCGGGCACGTTCGGCACCGGTGGGCTCGACCCCTCGCTGGCGCAGAGGATCGCCGCCCTGCCCGAGGTGCGGGCGGCCGCCGGGATCAGGATGGGGACCGTCGAGGTCGACGGACACGTCGAGCAGATCCAGGGCGTCGACCCCGCCACCGCCTTCGACATCCTCGACGTGGAGCCGCTCCAGGGCGATCCCGCCGACCTGGGGAGCGACGCCATCGCCGTGTTCCGAGACGCCGCCGAGGACGATGGGCTGGCGCTGGGCGACAAGGTCGCCGTCCGGTTCAAGGACACCGGCACCAAAGAGCTCACCGTCACCATGATCTACGGGGAGAACCAGCCCGCCGGCGACTACCTGCTCGGCCTCGAGGCCTACGAAGCCAACTTCGCCGACCAGTTCGACACCCTCGTCCTGATCGACAAGGAGGACGGTGTCAGCGCCGAGGCGGCACGAGTCGCCATCCAACGGGTCGCCGACGACTTCCCTGGGGCCGAGGTGAACGACCGCACCGGCTTCAAGGAGGAGCAGACCAGCTTCGTGAACCAGATGCTCGGCCTGGTCTACGCCCTCCTTGCGCTGGCCATCGTGATCGCCCTGCTCGGGATCGGCAACACGCTCGCCCTCTCGATCCTCGAGCGCACCCGCGAGCTCGGGCTGCTCCGCAGCGTCGGCATGACCCGGTCGCAGCTGCGCTCTGCGGTGCGATGGGAGTCGGTGATCATCGCCCTGCAGGGCACGTTCCTCGGCCTCCTCATCGGCGTCTTCTTCGGG
>DATACM010000077.1:0-2915 GCA_036259055.1 Acidimicrobiales bacterium
CCCACCGAGCCGGTGCAGAAGCTGCTCAAGATCTCCGGGGCGTGGGACCAGTTCACCTCCGGGAAGTCGTCTTGAGCGACGCCGACGCCGCCACCGACGACCTCGACGAGCTCGACCCGGCGGTCTCCGTCGTCGAGGCGGACGAAGAGCTCGACGCGGCCGACGAGGTCGACGGCAACCGCATCGAGGGGGGCGTCGCCCGCGCCGTGCTCGAGTACCTCGCCCGCTCCATCGTCGACGACGCCGAGTCGGTCGTGGTGGACGTCGAGCAGCGGCGCGGCTCGATGATGCTCCGCCTCCATGTGGCCCCGGCCGACATGGGCCGGGTCATCGGGCGCCGGGGCCGGGTCGCCCAGGCCATCCGCACGGTCGTGCGGGCGGCCGGGGCCAGCGAGGGCGTGAACGCCGAGGTCGACATCGTCGACTGACCCCCTCCTCGAGGTCGGATCGGTGGTCAGGCCCCACGGCGTCAGGGGCGAGGTGGTGGTCGACCTGGTGAGCAACCGGCCCGAGCGCCGCCTGGCCGCCGGATCGGTCCTGACGTGGCAGGGGGGCGAGCTCGAGGTGGTCGGTGCCCGTCCCCACCAGGGACGGTGGCTGGTCACCTTTGCCGGCGTCGAGGACCGGAACGCAGCCGAGCGGCTCAGGGGCGCCACGCTGTCGGCGCCCGCCATCGACGACGAGGACGACGTCCTCTGGGTGCACGAGCTGGTCGGCGCCGACGTGGTCGACACCGCCGGGCGCAGCCACGGCCGGGTCGAAGCGGTCGAGGCCAACCCCGCCTCCGACCTGCTGGTGCTGGAGGGCGAGCGCCTCGTGCCCCTCGTTTTCGTAGTGGAGCGCCGGCCCGACGGCAAGGTGGTGGTGGACCCGCCCGCCGGGTTGTTGGAGTGACGAGCGGATGGAGATCCACGTTTTCACCGTGCTCCCCCAGCTCTTAGAGCCGGCGCTCGGCGGCGGCCTCCTGGGCCGGGCGCGGGAGCGGGGCGTCGTCCGGATGGTCGTTCACGACCTGCGCCACCACACGACCGACCGGCACCGGTCGGTCGACGACACGCCGTTCGGGGGAGGGGCCGGCATGGTGCTGGCGCCCGAGCCCATCTTCCGGGCCGTCGAGGCCACCGCCCCTCCTCGACCGCTGTTCCTCCTCGGCCCCGGCGGGCGGCGCTTCGACCAGGCGATGGCCGTCGAGCTGGCCGCGTCCGGCGGGTTCTCGCTCCTGTGCGGCCGCTACGAGGGCGTCGACGAGCGGGTGCGCGAGCACCTGGTCGACGACGAGCTGTCGATCGGCGACTACGTGCTCGCCGGCGGCGAGGCGGCCGCCTTCGTGGTCGTCGAGGCGGTGACCCGCCTGGTTCCCGGGGTCATGGGCAACGAGGTCTCCGCCGAGGACGAGTCGTTCACCACCGGCCTCCTCGAGTACCCGCACTACACCCGGCCGGCCGAGTTCCGGGGCTGGGTGGTGCCCGAGGTCCTCCGCTCGGGCGACCACGGGCGGGTCGCCCGCTGGCGGCGGGCCCAGGCCCTGCGGCGGACCCTGGAGCGCCGGCCCGACCTGATCGAGGCCCGGGGCGGTCTCACCTCCGAGGAGCAGGGGCTGCTCGAGGAGTTCGGCGGGCGCTATCCTGGGGGCTCGCCCAGCGCCCCGCAGGAGCCGAACGCGCCATGAACCCCACCGACCTCGTCGACCGCGCCTCTCTCCGTTCCGACCTCCCGCAGTTCTCGCCGGGCGACACCGTCAAGGTCCACGTCCGGGTGGTCGAGGGCACCCGCCAGCGCATCCAGGTGTTCCAGGGCGTGGTCATCCGCCGCCAGGGCTCCGGGGTCCGCGAGACCTTCACCGTCCGCAAGGTCAGCTTCGGCGTGGGCGTGGAGCGCACGTTCCCCGTCCACTCGCCGATCATCGCCACCGTCGAGGTGGTCACCCGCGGCGACGTCCGCCGGGCCAAGCTCTATTACCTCCGCGACCGGGTCGGCCGGGCGGCCAAGATCAAGGAGAAGCGCGCCGCCACCTGACCGCCCGATGAGGCCGGTACGCCCAGCCCGACCCGTAGAGTGGAGGCCATGAGCGCCGAGGACCTGGAGCGGTATGAGACGGAGATGGAGCTCGAGCTCTACAAGGAGTACCGCGACGTACTTCCCCTGTTCTCCTACGTCGTCGAGACCGAGCGGCGGTTCTACCTGGCCAACAAGGTCGACATGGCGGTGCGCAACGAGGGGGCGCGCGACCACCTCGAGCTCGAGCTGCACGACGCCTGGGTCTGGGACATCTACCGCCCGGGGCGGGCTCGCTTCGTGAAGTCGGTGCGGGTGGTGACCTTCAAGGACGTCAACGTGGAGGAGATCCGCAGCGACGACTGATGGCCGTCGCCCCTCCCTCTTTCGGGGGCGAGGGTGACCAAGGGTCGTCGGGCGCTGGGGGCCAGCGGCGAGGATCGGGTGGCGGCCTGGTACGAAGCGCGGGGTTACGTCGTCGAGGCCCGCAACTGGCGCTGCCGTCAGGGCGAGCTCGACCTCGTGGTCCGCAAGGGCGGCACGGTGGTGTTCTGCGAGGTGAAGACCCGGTCCTCCACCGCCTTCGGGGCGCCCGTCGAGGCCGTCACGCCGGCCAAGCGGGCGCGTCTCCGCGGCCTTGCCGCCCGCTGGCTGGAGGAGGCGCCCCGCGCCGCGAGGGAGATCCGGTTCGACGTGGCGTCCGTGCTGGCCGGTGAGATCGAGGTGTTGGAAGGGGCGTTTTAGTCTGCGGCTTCGCCGCCCCGGGCGGGGCCCCAACCCCGCCCTCCTCCTGTGGGCGCTCCTCCCGAGGTGAGCACATGAAGGTCGCCGTCGCCGCCGACCACGCCGGCTACCGACTCAAGACGGTGGTGACGGAGTGGCTCCAGGAGAACGGCCACGAGGTGCTCGACCTGGGCACC
>DATACM010000078.1:0-27127 GCA_036259055.1 Acidimicrobiales bacterium
CGCCGCCGCACCGAGATTCTGCGGTCAGCCGCTCCAGCCGGGCCGGACCAGCCCGGACTCGTAGGCGAAGACCACCAGCTGAGCCCGGTCGCGGGCGCCCAGCTTCACCATGGCCCGGCTCACGTGGGTCTTGGACGTGGCCGGGCTCATGTAGAGCCGCTCGGCGATCTCCTCGTTGGTCAGGCCGGCGGCGACCAGGGCCATGACCTCCCGCTCCCGGTCGGTGAGCCGGTCGAGCTCCGGGCTGAGCTCGGGCTCCTTGGCCCGGCTGGCGAACTCGCCGATGAGCCGGCGGGTGACACTGGGCGAGAGGAGGGCGTCGCCCGCGGCCACGGCTCGCACCGCCCGCAGCAGCTCCACCGGCTCGGTGTCCTTGACCAGGAACCCGCTGGCGCCCGAGCGGATGGCCTCGAACACGTACTCGTCCAGCTCGAAGGTGGTGAGGATGACGATGCGCACGTCCGCCAACCGCTGCTCGGAGGCGATCACCCGGGTCGCTTCCAACCCGTCCTGCCCCGGCATGCGGATGTCCATGAGCACGACGTCGGGGACGAGGGTGCGGGCCAGGCGAACGGCCTCGTTGCCGTCCCCCGCCTCGCCCACCACCTCGATGTCGTCCTGGGCGTCGAGGAGAGCCTTGAAGCCGGCCCGGACCAGGGCCTGGTCGTCGGCCAGGACGACCCGGATCACGGGCGGTCGCCCAGCGGCAGCCATGCCCGGACCCGGAAGCCGCCGCCGGCCCGCGGGCCGGCCTCCAACCGCCCGCCCAGGGCGGCCGCCCGCTCCCTCATCCCGGTGATGCCGTTGCCGCTGCCGTCGGTCGGGCCCGGGGCGCCAACGCCGTCGTCGTCCACCTGCACGGTGACGGCGTCGTCGGCGTAGGCCACCCGCACGGTGGCGGTGGCGTCGCCGGCATGACGGACGACGTTGGTGAGCGCCTCCTGGGCGATCCGGAAGGCGGCCCGGTCCACGCTGGGCGGCAGCGGCCGCCGCTCGCCCTCGACGTCGACCCGCACGTCGACGCCGGCGGCGGCCGTCCTCGCCACCAGGTCGTCGAGGTCGGCGTCCAGGCCGGGGGCGGGGACGAGGGAGGCGGCCTCCCCGGTCCCGTCGCGCAGCACGTCGAGAACCGACCGCAGCTCGTCGAGCGCCTCCTTGCTGGCGTCCTTGATGGCGGCCAGGGCGGGGCGGGCCTGTTCCGGGCGCTCGTCCATCAGGTGCAGGGCGACCCCGGCCTGGACGTTGATCAGCGAGATGTTGTGGGCGAGGACGTCGTGCAGCTCCTGGGCGATGCGCAGGCGCTCCTCGCGGGCCCGCCGGCGGGCCTCCTCCTGGCGGGCCCGCCGCAGCTCGGCGGCCCGCTCCTTGCGTACGCGGACCACCTCGCTGGTCGCGGCCAGGGCCAGGAGCCACGCCGCCAGCCCCACGACCTGCGCGAGGGTCGGTCCCGGCTCACGGTCCAGCAGGTCCCCCAGCCAGAGGAACGACACGTAGCCGACGACCAGCGACGACCAGGCGAGCCAGCGCCGACCGTGCATCACTGCGGTGACGAAGGCGACGATCAGGGCCAGGAAGATCGGCCCCCGGACATAGCCGATCAGCCAGTAGGCCAGCGTCGCGGCGAGGGCGGCCCCGAGCACGACCGAGGGGTATCGCCGCCGGAAGACGAGGGCGGCCGGACCGGCCAGCAGGAGGGCCACGCCCCCGACGTCGAGGGAGTACCGGTCGACCTGGTGACGACCGGCCAGGTAGGTGAAGACGAGCTGGGCGACGCCGACGACGAGAGCGAGCCGCGCGTCGGACGCGACCGGTCGGCGCGGGCCGGCCGGAGGGTCGCACGTCCTCACGTCGACCAACGGTACGACGGGATGCCGTCGTCGTCGTCGGCTGCGGGTAGGCAACGCGCCTACCACGACGGCAGTACGACGTCGGGGGGGCTCCGCCCCCCGACAACCCCCCGGTCCCTGTTCCCAGCTGGCGGCTACGTCGGGGACGCCAGGAGGACGTCGAGGCCGCTGACCAGCTCGCTCAGGTCGCCCCGCTTGGCGAAGTAGGCGGCCGCGCCCTGGCGCAGGGCGGTGGGACCGTAGATGGTCGGCTCCAGGCCCGAGAGCACGACGACCTTGGCCTGCGGTGCCACCGCCTGGATGAGGGGCAGGGCCTCGAGCCCGCCGATACCGGGCATGGCCAGGTCGAGCACGACGACATCGGGCCGCACGTGGCGGGCCACCGCCACCGCCTCCCGGCCGTCCTCCGCCTCGCCCACGACTTCGAAGTGCTCCTCGTCCTCGAGCAGCATCCGCACCACTCGGCGCAGCGCAGCGTCGTCGTCGACGAGGAGGACACGGGCCCGGCGCCTGCGCTCGTCGAACGGATCGGGCCGGGCGGCGGTCGCCATCGCGGGCGCCGCCGCAGGCGACGAGGACGCGGCACCGGTCCGGGTCGCCATCCACTCGGCGGCGGCGTCGGCGGGCATGGGCCGGCTCCAGAGATAGCCCTGAGCCAGCTCGCAGCCGAGCGCCCGCAGCTCGGCCAGCTGCTCCGGCGTCTCCACGCCCTCGGCCACGGTGGTGAGGCCGAAGGCGTGGGCCAGGTCGACGACGCTGGCGACGATGGCCCGGTCCTCACGGGAACGGCCCAGGCCGACCACGAACGAGCGGTCGATCTTCAGCACGTCGACGGGGAAGCGCTTGAGGTAGCTGAGGGCGGAGAAGCCGGTGCCGAAGTCGTCCACCGCGACCCTCACCCCGAGGGCCTTGAGGTCGCCGAGGGCCCGGGCGCTGGCCTCGGTGTCGTCCAGCAGGACGCTCTCGGTGATCTCGAGGCAGAGCTGGGACGCATCCAGGCCCGAGGTGCGCAGCACGTCGTCGATCAGGCCGCAGAGGTCGTTGGCCAGCAGCTGGCGCGCCGCCAGGTTGACCGAGAGACAGAGCTTCTCGGGCAGGTCCTCCCGCTGCTCCCAGACCACTGCCTGGTGGCAGGCGGCGGAGAGCACCCTGGCGCCCAGGGGCACGATGATGCCGGTCTCCTCGGCGAGGGAGATGAACTCGCCGGGGGTGAGCAGGCCCCGCTGGGGGTGGTTCCAGCGGACGAGCGCCTCCACGCCCACCACCCGCTCGCCGCCGAGGTCGACCTGGGGCTGGTAGTGGACGACCATCTCGCCGCGCTCGGTCCCCCGCCGCAGGGCGTTCACCGTCTCGTGGCGGGCGAGGGCCACGACGCGGGTGGTGACGTCGAAGAGCTCGTGGCGGTCACGGCCCCGCTCCTTGGCCCGGTACATGGCGGCGTCGGCGTCGCGGACCAGCGCCTCCGCCGTCTCCTCGCCGCCGTCGGGGCTGGCGTAGGCGACCCCGACGCTCAGCGTGAGCGTCGTCTCCTCGCCCCCCACCTCGATCGGGGCCTCGAGGGCGGTGCGGAGCCGCTCGGCCAGGGTCAGGGCGGCGGCCTGCGAGCTCACTCCCTCGCACAGGACGACGAACTCGTCGCCCCCGAACCGGGCGAGGGTGTCTTCCGGGCGGAGGGCCTGCCGCAGCCGAGTGGCCACCGTCACCAGCACCTCGTCGCCGGCGGCGTGCCCGAGGCTGTCGTTGAGCCACTTGAACCGGTCGAGGTCGAGGAAGAGCACGGCCAGCCCGGACGGGTTCCGCCGGCGCCGGGCCAGGGCGTGGGAGAGGCGCTCCATGAACATGACCCGGTTGGGCAGGCGGGTCAGGGCGTCGTGGGTCGCCTGGAACGCGATCTCCTCCTCGGCCCGCTTGCGCTCGGTGATGTCCTGGATCGTGCCGATCAGCCGCACCACCACACCCGTGTCGTCGACGACCGGGCGCACCCGTCCCTGGATCCACCGCGTCTCGCCGGGAGGGAGCACGATGCGGTACTCGATCGACGTGGGCACCGAGGTCTGCGGCGCCGTCCGCCAGGCGTCGATCACCCGGGGCCGGTCGTCGGGGTGGACCCGCGAGGCGAAGGCCGCCCCCTTGTCGGAGACCTCGTCGGAGAACCCGAGGAGGCGCATCATCTCGTCCGACCAGGTCACGACGTCGGTCGACAGGTCCCAGGTGTAGCTGCCCACCTGGGCGGTCCGCTGGGCCTCGGCCAGCTGGAACTCCCGCTCGGCCAGCACCCGGCGGCCCAGCCGCTCGCGGTCGAACAGCTCGGCCCGGTCGAGGGCGAGACCGGCCAGGTGGGCGAGGGTCAGGAGCAGGCTCAGCTCTTCGGGGCCGAAGAACGGGGCCACCGGGTTGGTCGTGACGGCCAGCCATCCCTGGCGGACCGGGACGGCGACCACGCCCTCGAGGAACAACGGATCGCCGGCCGGGTCGGCCGGCAGGGGCAGCCGGGCGGCGGCGGCGCCCGCGTCGTCGGCACCGATCCCGTGACGGGCGCGGACCTCGCCGTCCTCGGTCACCAGCATGGCGGCCTGGGCGCCGACCAGCTCGGCGGCGTGGGGCAACAGGAGGGTCGCCACCCGATCGGCGGTGTCGGCGCCCATCAGGGCGGCTTCGGCCTTCCTGAAGGCCCGGATCTCCCGTCGCCGCCACAACGTGCGCAGCGCCCGGGGCGGCACGAACCCGAGGAGGAACAGAACGGCGCTGAGCAGGCCGGCGCACTGAGCCGCCAACGTCACGGGGGCCGAGCCTCGACCGCCCGACCCGACGACTGTGAACAAGGCGATGTTGAGGACGATGGCGGCGACTCCGAGGGTGCGCATGCGCCGCCGGGCCACCGTCGGCTGGCCCCGCCCGGCGCGCCACAGCCGGGCGACGGACAGCAGCGACAGCAGGGTCCAGTCGAGGCTGAAGGCGATGCCATAGGCCACGTACCACCACGGCCAGGCGCCCACCGGCGAGACGACGGAAGGAACGACGAGGGTGGCCGCGGCCACGAGCGCGGTCGCCGCTCGGGCGAGGGGCTCGACCCGCCGCGACCCCGGGGCGAACGTCCAGGTGAAGCGGTACAGGCAGTAGGGGAAGAGCGCCAGCAGCAGGACGATGCTGCGCCGGAGGAGCTCGATGGCGGCGCCCGTCGCCGTCGGAGACGCGAACCAGCTGACGAGGACGACGGCGGCGAGGATCCCGAAGGTCACGGCCAACCAGGCGCCCCCTCGGCCGCCCCGGCGGCGCCAGGCGGCATAGGAGACGGCGGCGAGGGTCGCGAAGACCAGCAGCTCCAGGAACTCGACGAAGGTGAGGAGCCGCACCGACTGTGACTATCGGCGCCGAGCGGGCGCTCACTTGAGCCGGGGGTAGGTTCGCCTCAGTGGGTGAAGGCACGGTCGATCCCAGTCAGCTGCCGCCTCGCTCCGGCCCGCGCCCGGCAACCACCCCGACCAACCCTCACACCCAGCTCGACCAGCAGCCCGCCGACCGCGTCCAGCGGGACCGCCTGGCCGCCACGCTCTTCGCCCTGCCCGGCGTCGTCGAGCGCCCGAGCCGCATCTCCGTCCCGGGCGCCCGGGCGCTGTGGCTCGAGGAAGGGGCCAATGGGCCGCCCGAGGCCTTCATGGTGGGGGCCGAGTTCGCCCATCTCCATCCCGGCGCCGACCAGAGCCTGCACGCCATGCTCCCCCCGAGCATGGTCGACGTCGCCGTCGAAGCCGGGTGGGCCGAGCCCCACCCCGTCGCCCGTCTCGGCCTCATCCCACCGACGGCGGTGATGATCTACGCGCCCCGGGACGACTCCGAGCGCGAGGTGGTCGAGGCCCTGGCGCGGGCGTCGCACGCCTTCGCACGGGGCGAGCTGTGACGTGCCGGCGGATGGGCGCCGACCGGGTCAGGCGGCGACGGCCTCGACGATGCGCAGCGGGCCGGCCGTCTCGATGACGGTCGTGTCGGCGAAGCCGGCGCCCTCCAGGAGCCGGCGGAACTGGCTCGGCGTGCGCTCCCGCCCGCCCGTGACGGCCAGCATGATGACGTCGAGCGCCCGGCCGCGCGGGTCGGGAACCCCCTCGGCGAGCACGTTCTCGATGATGAGCACCCGGGCGCCAGGGGAGGCGGCACGGCGGATCGCGCCGAGGATGGCGGCCGACTCCGCGTCGGGCCAGTCGTGGATGATCTCCATGAGGATGTAGGCGTCGGCCTCGGGCAGGGGGTCGACGAAGAAGTCGCCGGCCCGAGGGGTCAGCCGTTCGGTCGCGATGTCGAGGGTCTCGATGACCTCGGGCAGGTCGAAGAGGACCCCCTGGGCGGTGGGCACCGCGTCCAGCACGGCGCGCAGCAGATGGCCCCGCCCGCCGCCGATGTCGGCGATGGTGGCGAACCGGGCGAAGTCGTAGGCACCGAGGACGGCGGCGATGTCGGCCGCCGCCTTCCCGGTCATCCCTCGAGCGAACACCTCGGCTTCGTCCGGGTGCCGCTGCAGGTAGGACCACATGCCCCCCGGGTCGACCAGGTAGGCCGCCGGCTTCCCGGTGCGGACCGAGTGGGCGAGGCGGTCGAACATGGCCATGAAGCCAGGCAGGGCCATCATGTGGGCGAAGGCTCGCATCGACATCGGATGGTCGGTGCGCAGCAGCCGTGATGCCTCGGTGTGCGCGTAGCCCTCGTCTCGCGCCTCGAAGATGCCGTGCGTCGCCAGCAGGGCGAGCACCCGGTCGAGCGCGTCGGGATCGGCGCCACAGGCGGTCGCCAGCTCCTTGACGCCCACCACCTCGTCCCCGATGTGGTCGGCGACGCCGAGCTCGGCCACCACGTGAAGCGACCTCGACGGTATGACGGCGTTGGTCATGTTCCAGACGATCTCGTGCGGTAGTAGTGCCGTCATGTCTCGGGCCCCAGCTCTTGGACCACCTCGTAGACGTCGACCGACCGGAAGGTCGCTGCGGTGAGCGGTGGCCCCGACGAGTCGTCGGCCAGCGCCCGCGCCGCCTCCTCGGACTCGAAGACGATGAAGCTGAGCCCCCGCTTGCCGTCGGTCGTCCACGTCCCCCGGACGAACCCCGGCATCGACCGGAGCGATGTGGCGATCTCGTCGAGCTCGGAGGACTCCTCCCAGCCTTCGTTCATGTCCACCTGGAACACCACCGCGTGCACGGTCCTTCACCTCTCTCTCGTTCCGTCGCTTGCCGGTTGAACCGTAAGGGTCGAGCCGCGATCTGCCATCCGCCGAACTACTCAGTTCCGGTACTCATTTGCGGCCGCTCGTCCTGTGCTGGACTTGTGCGAGCTGGACCCGAGGAGACGTACCGCTTGATGCGAACCGAGCTGGTCGGGCGGGAACGGGAGTTGTCGGTGCTCGAGGAGTGCCTGGAGGCGGCGCTCGACGGTCGTGCCCGCCTCCTCCTCTGCCATGGAGAGCCCGGCATCGGCAAGACCCGGCTCGCCGAGGAGCTCTTGGCCCGGGCGGGCGCCCGAGGCGTGCCCGGGATGTGGGGCGTCGCCGCCGACTCGGCGGGCGCGCCCCCGTACTGGCCGTGGCGCCAGGTGTTGCGGTCGATGGGCGAGCTCGTGGATCTTCCCGCCATCGCCGAGGCGCGCCGGGTGACGGGCGACCTCGCCCGCCTGGCCCCCGACCTCTTCCCGTCGCACGACGGGACGGCCGACGGCGGCGGGTCTGCGGAAGACCGGTTCCGCCAGTTCGACGCGGTGGTGGTGGTGCTGCGGGAGGTGGTCCGCCGCCACGCCGTGGTGATCGTGCTCGACGACGCCCACTGGGCCGATCGGCCGTCGCTGCTCCTTCTGCAACACGTGGCCCGGAGCGTGCGAGACGAGCGCTTGCTCGTCGTCGTGAACTACCGCGAGACCGAGCAGATCGAACCCGACGTCGTCACCGAGCTGCTGAGGGAGCCGGTCACGCGACAGCTGCACCTGCACGGCTTGGCGCCCGAGGCGGTCGCCCGCCACCTCGCCTCGGTCGTCGGCCCACACGTCGACGAAGCCCAAGCGGCGCGGGTCCATGCCCTGACCGGCGGCAACCCGTTCTTCGTGGCCGAGGCCGGGAGGATGCTCGCCGAGGGGCGTTCGGGCGGTGGTACGCCCGGTCCACTCGTGAGCACCAACGTCCGTGACGCGGTCGGCGCTCGGCTGCGTCGACTGCCGTCGGGCTGCGTGCAGTTCCTGCGGGCGGCGTCGATCGTCGGGCGCCAGTTCGTCTTGGACGTGGTGGCGGCGATGGTCGGCCAACCCGTCTTGGCGTGCCTCGGACCGCTCGACGAGGCGGTGCGTGCCGGGCTGCTCGAGGCGACGTCGATCCCCGGAGAGCACCGTTTCACCCACGCCATCGTGCGCGATGCCATCGAGGCAGGGCTGGAAACCGCCGAGCGGGTGCGCCTCCACCGGCTGGCGGCCGAAGCCATCGAGGCGATCCACACCGGCCGGCTCGAGCCCCACCTGTTCGATCTCGCCAATCACTGGGCCGTCGCCGCCGTCGAGGGCGACCGGGGCCGGGCGACGGGGTGGATCGAAAGGGCCGGGGAGGAGGCGATGCGCCGGTATGCCTACGAGGAGGGCGCCCGGCTCTTCCGCCTGGCCCTCGACGTGGGCGCGGGAGACCTCGACCGGCTGGCTCGCTGCCGGCTGCTGTTGGGCCTGGGCAGAGCCCTCCACCTCTCGTCGGACGTCGGTGGCGCGCTCGAGGCCTGCCGGGAGGCGGCCGAGCTCGCCCGTGGCCTCGGGCGCCCGGACCTGGTGGCCCAGGCGGCGCTGGTGGCGGAGCCCACCCTCCCACCGGAGAGCAGTGTCACGATCAAGCGGCTCTGCGAGGAGGCCCTCGCCGCGCTGGGCCCCGAGCACGTTGCACCGCGTGCACGCGTGGCAGCCAGGTTGGCAGAGGCATGTCACTACCTCGGCGACCTCGAGGCCGCCGAGTCCGTGACCGCCGCGGTGCTCGGGCCGGCGGAGCAGTGTGGTGACCCCGTCGCCCTGATGGCTGCCCTGCACGCCCGCCAGCTGGTGTCCTCGGGCCCGGACCGCCTCGACGAACGTGAGTCCCTGGCCGAGCGACTCCTGGCCGTCGCCCACCAGACCGCCAACCCGGGCGAGCTGGCGTGGGGGCACCTCTGGCGTGTGGACGCCACGTTGCAACGCGGCGATCTGGCGGCGGCAGCCCGCGAGCTGGAGGCGGCGGATCGGCACGGTCGGGAGATCGCCGGACCGTTGGGCCGGTGGCAGCTGCTCCGGGCCCAGGCGACGTTGGCCCAGGCCCAGGCTCGCTTCGCCGACGCCCGGCGGTTGGCCGACGCGGCGCGCGCCGCGCTGGCACCGACGGGGCACCCGATCGGTCCGCTCATCTGGCTGGGTCAGCGCCAGACCGTCGGCCATCACACGGGGCATGACCCCGACGTCCTCGCCGCCGTCGGACTCGGCGACGGCGATGCGGGCGGGCCCGACCTCCCGAGCCCGGGCGTCATACAGGCTCTGGCCAACGCCCTGTTCCTCCTCGAGCTCGGTCGAGTCGGCGACGCGGCGGGGATCTACCGCTCGCTCGGCCCGGTCTCCACCTGGGACGCGAAGCCGCACGCGTTGCTCTTCAGCTACGCCTACGGCATCTGCGTCGCCATCGCCGTAGGCGCGGGCGACGACGTCGCCCCCCTGCACGAGCTGTTGAGCCGCTACCGCGGGCATCACGTCGTGAGCGGCGCCGGCTGTGTCGCCTACTTCGGGCCGGTCGAGCTCTGGCTGGGCGTGGCCGCTGCCCACCTCGGCCTGCTCGACGACGCGGTGGTCGACCTCGAGCACGCGGTCAAGAGCTGCGCCGTCAACGGCGCCGCCGGCTTCCACGCCGAGGCGCAGTACGAGCTGGCCGCCGCCCTGGCTCGCCGGTCGCGACCGGGTGACACGGCGCGGGCCCGCTCCCTCGTCGCCGACGCGGCGAGCAGGGCCATGGCCCTGGGTATGGCACCCGTCACCGCCAAGGCCACCCGGCTCCTGGACGAGCTCCACGCCGAACCCCCCTTGCCGCTGACGCGGCGCGAGCGGGAAGTGGCCGAGCTACTGGCCGAAGGGCTCACCAACCGGGAGATCGCCGCCCGTCTCCACCTGTCGGAGCGCACCGCCCAGAATCACGTGCAGCACATCCTCACCAAGCTCGGCCTGGCCAATCGGAGCCAGGTCGCGGTGTGGGTGACGGGGCGGAGGTTCGAGCACGCAGAATGACGATCTGAGACACCATGTTCGTCCCTGCCGAGTACCGCGTCGACGACGAGGACCGCCTGTGGGCGCTCGTCCGCCAGGCGGGCCTGGGCTTGGTCGTCTCGGCGGAGGACGGCCAGCCTCCCCTGGCGACGCTGTTTCCCTGCGTCGTGCGACCTGCCGAAGGCACGCAGGCGCGGCTGTGGGGGCACATGGCCCTCGCCAACCCGCAATGGCGAAGCTTTCGGCCCGACCGTGAGGTGCTCTGCGTCTTCCGGGGCCCCGACGCCTACGTCTCGCCGACGTGGTATGTGAACCGGCCCTACGCCCCCACCTGGAACTTCGCCCAGGTCCACGTCTACGGCTATCCCACGGTGCTCCGCTCGGACCCCCACCGGACGCGCCGCGTGCTGGAACAGACGGTCGAGGAGTACGAAGGCCGTCAACCGCAGCCCTGGCGGCTGTCGAGCGTCCCCGAGGACTACGTCCAGTCCCTGCTGGCCGGTGTCGCCGCCTTCGAGATCGAGGTGACGCGGATGGAGGGGCAGTTCAAGCTGAGCCAGGACAAGCCGGAGGCCGACCGCCGGGCTGTGATCGCCCACCTCCTGGCGAGCGACGACACGGCCCTGCACGCGACGGCGCGCCTCATGGAAGAGGAGCTCGCTCGAGAGCAGCGCGGCGGCTGAGGGAGGGCGCGGCCGGCGTCCGCCCAGAGGCCCTGCTTCCAACGGCGGCAAGGTGACTGGGAATCGTCACTCGTGGGAAAGACCTCTCCGGCTTCTGCCCTGTCCCCGGGGGGCGCCGGGACGTTCGGCTCCGCCCTCCTCCTTCGCACCCCGAGAGGCGCTGCCGTGCCCGTGATCAAACCCCTGGGAGAGCACGAGCTGCTCCTCTTCCTCGTCCAGTTCGTGCTGTTGCTGGTCGTGGCCCGGGCTCTGGGCGAGGTGGCGGTGCGTTTCCGCCTGCCTTCGGTGGTCGGCGAGCTGCTGGCCGGCTTCCTCCTCGGTCCCAGCCTTTTCGGCAACCTGGCCCGCGGCCTGTGGCTCGACGTCTTCCCGCAGGACCCCGCCCAGTTCCACCTCCTCGAGGTCGTGTCCTGGCTCGGGGTCATCATGCTGCTGATCCTCACCGGGCTCGAGACCGACGTCGGGCTCATCGCCCGCAAGGGCAAGGGGGCGGCGGCCATCTCGCTCGGGGGTATCGCCGTGCCCTTCGCCACCGGTGTGGCCCTCGGGTTCCTGCTGCCCACCGACTTCGTGGCCGCCCCGGACAAGCGCCTGGTGTTCGCCTTCTTCATCGGGACGGCGATGAGCATCTCAGCGATACCCGTGATCGCCAAGGTCCTCATGGAGATGAAGATCATCCGGCGGGACATAGGCCAGATCACCCTCGCCGCGGGGATGATCGACGACACCGTCGGCTGGATCCTCCTCTCGATCGTGGCGGGCATGGCCAGCAGCGGGAACATCAGCCTGCTCACTGCAGGCAAGTCCCTCCTTGCCGTCGTGCTGGTGCTGGTGATCGCCTACACGGTGGGTCGACGAGGGGTGGGCGGGCTCATCCGCTTCCTCGACAACCACATCGGCGGCGACATGGTGAAGATCACCGCCCTGATGGCCCTGGCCCTCACCTTCGGCGCCGTCACCCAGGCGTTGAAGCTCGAGGCGGTGCTGGGCGCCTTCATCGCCGGGATCCTCGTCGGCCAGGTGAAGCGCTTCGACGACCGCCTCCGTCACGTCTTCGAGCAAGTGGCGCTGGGGGTGTTCGCACCTGTGTTCTTCGCCGCCTCGGGCCTGCGGGTGGACCTGGCCAAGCTGGCCGAGCCGAAGGTCCTCGCCGTCGGGCTGCTCGTGCTGACCATCGCCATCGCCGGCAAGTTCGTCGGCGCCTACGTCGGGGCCAAGGCCACCCGCATGGGCCACTGGGAGGCGCTCTCCCTCGGCGCCGGCATGAACGCCCGAGGGGCGATGGAGATCATCGTCGCCACCATCGGCCTCAGCCGGGGGATCCTCACGCCGGAGATGTACTCGATCATCCTCATGGTCGCGATCGTCACCTCGCTCATGGCGCCGCCGATCCTGCGCTGGACGCTCAACCACGTCGAGCCCAGCGAGGAGGAGCGGGCGCGGCTGGAGGCCGAGGAGCGCCGCCGGGAGAGCTTCGTCGGCAACCTCAAGCGTGTGCTGTTGCCCGTCCGGGACGAGGGCCAGGCCGATCTGGCGGCCAAGGTCGTCGGCATGTTGGTCTCCGACGAGGACGTCGAGGTGACCAGCCTCTACCTCCGGCGCGATGGCCAGAGGGGGGAGCTCGACTCCGCCAAGGCGGGCGTCGAGGAGCACTTGGAGCAGCCGCGCAATCGCGTCCAGCTGGAGGAGCAGGGGCCGGCGGCGGCGATCCTCGCCGAGGCCCGCAAGGGCTACGACCTTCTGGTGCTCCCCGCCACCGAGCGGCGGACGCTCGGCGAGAGCACTCTCTTCGACCGCTTCGTGGACGACGTGATCCAGGAAGCACCCTGCCCCCTCCTGGTGGTGAGCTCGAACGCCAACGGCGCCTCCCAAGCCCACCTCGACCGTCTTCCCGGCGGCCGCATCCTCGTTCCCATGGCTGGCAACGACGCCGACCGCTACGCCGCCGAGGTGGCCTTCTCGATGGCGGCCGGCACGGACACGCGGGTGGACGTGGTCCACGTGGTGAGCGGGCCCCAGCACACCTTGCGGATAGGGGGCGACGAGGCAGTCCTGCACGCGGTCGAGATCGGAGAGGACGTGGTGGCCACCTTTGCCGAGCTCGGCCAGGCGATGAACGCCAACGTCAGCGCCGACGTCCTCGTCGCCGACCAGCCCGAGACCGCCATCGTCGAGCGGGCCGAGCGCAGCGCCGACCTGATCGTGCTCGCCAGCAGCCGCAAGCCCGTCACCCAACGGGCGTTCTTCGGCCACCGCATCGACCACGTCGTCGCCAACGCCACCTGCCCGGTGGTGGTCGTGGGCGCCCGGTGAGCGAGCTTGACGACGCTCGGGACGTGAGAAGACCACGAGAAGCGGGATGTGGCGGACGGCGTGAACCGCGCCGACGGGTAAGGCACTGGCCGCGGCGGCGGCCGCCATGTGTCGCGTCGACGGCACGCGGGTAGGCAAGGGTGGTCGGTCTCCGATCTTCCGCGGCGAACGTGCTGCGGAAGCTTCGTGCGGGGACGTCCGGTGCCCCCGAGACTCGTTCGGCTCTTCCTGCCTTTGATGCCACACGGTTCGTCCCGCCCCCACCCCGATCCGTCTCCGTCGCGCCGTTCCGTCTCCCACCTCCTCCTGCAGGGCCGACCCGGTAGCGAAGGCTTCCGGTTCCACGACGGGCACAACCAACCCGTCCACCAGGCGGCGCCGGGACTCCTCGGGCTCCTCGAGGGTCGCCACCTGGTCGAGCGCTGGAAGCCCGCCATCGTGGCGTGGATGGACCAGGCCGGGCACTTCTTCAACCACATCCTCCACGAATACGGCGACGAGCCCTACTTCGCGCCCTTGCGGTTCGAGATCGAGTCGATCCGCGACCTCGACCTCCCACCGGAGGGCAGGAACCGTCTTCTCTTCCAGTACCTCCGGGTCGTCTGCGCCGCACGCGAGCAGGAGCGGGCGAGCAGTGGGTCGCCGGAGACGATCCGAGTGCCGGAGTCGGCCACCGACGTCTCGCTGAACGGCCCCTGGTCGGCCTACTACCGCCTGGGGCACGGTCGGTACGAGGAGCGGGAGATCGAGCTGCCCACGAACTGGGAGCTCGCTCCCGGCATGCAGAACTATGCCGGCGCCATGCGCTTCACGAGGACGCTGTACATCCCCGAGGCGCTCTACGGGAAGTGCCTGCTCCTCTCTCTGCGAGGCGTCGACTACTTCGCCGACGTCTGGGTCAACGGGCACCACGTCGGGGGCCACGAAGGCTTCTTCGGGCCCTTCGAGCTGGACGTCTCCCGGTGCCTGCACTACGGGGAGATCAACGTCGTCCGCCTGGCCGTCACCTCACCGAACGAGCCGTCCGGCGACGGGATCGAGGTCGCCTCGGGGTGGAACGACTTCCGCCCGGCCTCCTCCTTCCCCAACCGCAAGACCCTCGTCAAGGGCACGCTCGGGCACCACGACGCCAAGCGGGGCGGAGCCTGGAGCTCTATCACCAGCCAGGACGGCAACACCGGCGGCGTGTGGAACGACATCGAGCTGCGCGTCCGGGGCGCCGTCCGCCTCGCCGCCGGTGCCCGGATGACGACCCTCGCGCTCTCGCCTCCGTCGGCCGGGACGGGAGAACGCACCGCCTCGGTCGAGCTTCGCTTCCCCGTGGAGAACATGTCGAAGGCGCCGGTGCAGGCGCGGCTGCGGGTGCACCTGGCACCCGCCAACTTCGAGGGCACCGAGCTGGAGCTCGAGAGGGCAGGCGTCCTCCAGCCTGGTCGGAACGAGGTCGTGGTCCGGGACGACCACCTCTCGCCGGTGCGAGTGTGGCAGCCCTGGGACCACGGCTTCCCCCACCTCTACACGGTGCGCGCCGTCCTCGAGCCGGTCGGGGAGCCAGCCGACGAGGTGACCTTGGAGACGGGGTTCCGCACGCTCGGAGTCACGCCCATCGGTGAGTCCACCGGGTCGGCCGGGTCGTGGGTGATCAACGGCACACGGGTGTTCGTCCGGGGGACGAACCTCCTACCCACCTACTGGCTGAGCGAGTACGACGACCAGGCGGCCGAGCGGGACTTCAACATGTTGCGGGCTGCCGGGTTCAACGCGGTGATCGTCCACACCCTCGTCGGGCCGAAGCGGCTCTACGAGAAGGCCAACCGGGCCGGGATCATGGTCGAGCAGATCTTCCCCCTGCAGTGGTCGTACGACATGAGCCCCGACTTCGTCGAGCGGGCCCGCCGGCAGGTGCGGGAGCTGACGGGCCTCCTCCACAACGAGCCCTCGGTGGTCTCCTACGAGACCCACAACGAACCCGACATGCGGGTGGCGGAGGGGGCGGACAACCGCTTCATGGACTTCGACCTGCACGCCGCCTTCCGGGACGCCGACCCCCATCGCTGGGCCACCACGTACTCCAGCGGCAACCACGCCTATCCCGGGCAGTTCTACCCGCTTCGCGACGACAACTCCTTCGCCACCCTCCCGGCCCGGTTCGAGGAGAGCGAGTTCGCCGGGCGGCGCATCTCCCGTCACCGCAACATGCCGACCGAGTTCGGCATCCAGGCCATGCCCAACCCCGGCTTGTTCGAGGAGCTGCTCTCCGAGGAGAGGGTTCGGGACGTCCTGCGGCGCATGCGCACCGACCCCAAGTGGCGGGCCGCCGATGGCGAGAGCTGGGACCGGGCGGAGGAGACCATGGCCGAGATCGAGGACGTGCTGGGTGGTGGTAGCTGGCGGCGTGCCCTCGACGCCCTCGACTGGCGCCTGCTGCGCAAGCTGGGCCACCTGCACGAGGAGATCCGGGAGCTCGAGAGCCAGAGGGCGGAGTCCGGTGATCGGCGCTCCGAGCACCGCCGAGCCGTGCTCGGCCGGAAGCTGGCCGCCCTCCTGCTCGACGTCCTGCACTACGGCGGCTTCAAGGGGGAGAACTTCTGGTTCGGGAACTGGAAGCCCGGGCGCACCCTCGCCGAGTTCGCCCGGTCGAGCCAGGACCGGCAGTACCGGCTCCACAAGGACGCCGTCGAGACCTACCTCAACGCCGGCTCCGCCGGGCCCATCGTCGGCTACTTCAGCTTCATGTTCCGCGATTGCGACTGGCAGGCCCCGACATGGGGCGTGGTCGACGCCGCCTGGCTGCCCAAGAAGGCGTACCGCGCCTACCTCGAGAGCAACCAGCCGGTGCGGGTGACGCTCCCCCAGGCCCTGCGCCGGCCGGCCAAGCTGTGCGGCGACCCGTGGTTCGGCAGGGACGACGACGACCGGGGCCCGCTCGACGAGCCGTGGTCGAGCGCCGAGGTCATCGTGGCGAACGACAGCTCCCAGCCGGTGCGCGAAGGGACGATCGCCCTGTGGGTCGAGGACGGCGACGGGCGCACCATCGCTCTCACCGGCCGGTCCGGTCAGCACGCGGCGAACGTCCAGCTGCCCGTCGACATCGACGCCGGCACCGCGTTCAGCTACTTCGACCGGGTGCCCGAGGCCCGAGCCGGGGGTGCGCCCTCCGAGTGGGTGGTTGCCGAAGAGCTGGCGGGGGGTACGTACTACCTGAAGGCGCGTGTCTCGTCAGCCGACGGGCGAGTGCTCTCGACCAACAGCTACGAGCTGTTCGTGCTCGACACCGAGTTCGCCGAGCTGGGCACGTTCGAGACCTCGAGGATCGAGGCGCTCCTGTGGGGGAGCGAGAACCCCGGCTTCCACTACTGGGGCCACGGGAGGGTCGTCTACGAGGCGGAGCCAGGTGTGATGGGGTTCATCGCCGGCCACCGGGAGGCCCGCCAACGTGGCATCGATCTCTACGAGACGGCACAGGGGGAGCATTTCTTCCGGCACATCCTGGCCGAGCTCGAAGGGCTGGACCCCTCGGGGCCCCTGCTCGAACCCATCTGGCGGATCCGCAGCGAGACCATCTCGCCGGCGGAGAAGACGGCGGTGCTCTTCGGTTACCTCGAGCGGTTCGTCGCTCGGGTCGAGCAGCACCTCCGGGATCGGGGAGTCGCCACGCCGCTGCGCCGGGTCGGGCACGGGCACCCGCGGCGTGAGCCGTCGCCGGTCGGGAGCGCAGACGGGGGCAAGCAGACGGTGACGGAGTCGTAACCGCACAGATCGTGAAGCCGAGCACCAACCGGGAAAGGACGAGTGGGAGATGAGGCAGACGTTGAGAAGGGAGGGTGCACCGGCTTCGTGGGAGAACGCGGTCAGCGCCGCGACGGACTGGTGGCGGGCCGAGGAGCGAGCGGGCACCCTCGTCGGGAGCGAGACGCTGTGGCGCGAGGCCTACCACCGGCACCTCGCAGCCGATGACGACGTCGCCGAGGTCGACGGCGAGTGGCAGTGGCCGTACCTGGCGTCGAGGATCGTCTTCGAGCACGGCAAGGCCGCCCGCAACGAGCGCGAGGCCGCCCTGGAGACGGCCGCCGTGCTGGACGCGGACGAGGCCCGGTCGCCGGGCGAGCGGGCCCGAGTCCTCAGCCAGATCGCCGAGAAGGCCGGCGTCGACCGGGCCAAGGTCCTCGGGTTGCTGGGGCCCGGGATCGCCTATCCCTGGATGTTCCCCCGCCAGCTCTGGAGCCCGGCGTCGATCGGCGAAAGCCTCCTCGCGCTGCTGGCGCCGCTGGGCTGGAGGGACGACGCCCACCTCGAGCCGTCATGGCTCGCCGAGCGGGCGCGCCAAAGCGACCCCGCCCAGTTCCTGGCCGAACTCCGACGGCTGGCCGTCGACGGGTCCGATGCCGCCCGCATGCTCGACGCGTGCGCGAGCTACGTGTCGAGCATGGAGGCCTTGGGCCGGGACGTCGGCGTCACCGAGACCCACTCGTTCATCGAGGCGCTCGGACAGCACGGGATCGACCAGGCCGACCTCGACCGGCTGCGGGGCGACCTCCTGGCCCTTCGAGAGGCGATCGTCCTCGTGCACTCGTCGCGCTTGTACTACCGGGCCGAGCGAGCTTTCACCGGATCGAAGGCGGCGGCTGACGAAGCCGAGACGGCCGTCGCCCTGGCGCGGCGGGCGGCCAACATCTACAAGCGGCTCTCCGTCGCCCAGCAGTACCCGGAGCGGCTCCTGGCCCGCTACCACCACGTGTGCCACGAGCTCGAGGTGCTCCGGCGCGACGCCGACCTGACCGACGAACGCCGTGACCACGTTCTCCTGGTCAGCACGATGAACTCTCCGGGGGACCTCCAGCGCCTCCTCCTGAGCATCGCCCAGGAGCTGAAGGCTTTCGGCTTCGGTCGCAGGGTGCACGTCATCGTCAGCGACGACAGCCCCGGCCCCGCCCTGGAGAGCAACCGCCGGATCGTCGACGGCTTCGCGCGGGCGGGCATGTCGATCTCCCACTGGGAACTGGACCGCAAGAACGCCCTGCTCGACGAGGTCAACCGCGAGGTGTTCCCCGACGGGAGCTTCGACGTGCACGACGTGGCCGGCGTCCGCAAGCCCGGCGAGAAGGGCGTCCCGTACGGGCGCTTCCGCAACTTCCTGCGCCTCGTCGCCCTGAAAGAGGTCCACGAGCTCGGGCTCGAGGATCCCATCCTCACCTGGCTCGACCAGGACAACGAGCTCGGTGCCCTCGTGCTCACGAAGTCGGGGAAGCTCTCCAAGCGGCACGTCTTCAACTACTTCGAGCAGAAGAGCACGCTCTTCGAGCGCGACGACGACCTCCGCGTCGCCGGCGGCGGGTACACCAACGACGCCCTCGAGGGGGTGGAGAAGTTCTGGGTGGCGTGGGGCATCCTCCATCACGTCTTCGACCTGGCCCAGCAGCACGGCCCCGACGCGTCGCCGGTGCTGCCGGCCGACGCCGACATCACCCGGTTCCGTCCGTGGGACCAGCCCGACACCCTGGAGCGCCTCCCGCGGGAAGGGGAGGACGTGGAGACGCTCGCCGATCAGGTCCTGCTCCTCCTGCAGACTCTCGTCGGCACCTTCCGCGGCAAGTACGACAACCAGGTTCAGATCTACCACCCGTGGACGTACGGCTACGTCGATCCCGACGACGAGCAGCTCGTCGAGGAGTCGCGGGCGTTCGCCGGCATGCCCGGCGGCAACACGACCTTCGACAGTGAGGTCCTGTCCAGTCCCATCCCCTTCATCACCGTCGGCGGCCGGGGCGAGGACATCTTCCACCTCTGGCAGCTCGAGGCCGGCCTGGGCGTGGGCAGCGTGCGCCTGACCCACACGCCCGCCTTGCACACCCGGAACGTTCGCAGCGGCCGGAGCGACCTGATGGTCGAGACAATCGACTCCTACAACGGTCGGATCCTCCGCGAGCCCCCGCTCCTGTGGCGCTCCCTCGCCAACCTGTTCGACGGCGACGGCTCGCCCGACGGGGCGGGCTCCGACGCCCTCGCCCAGACCGCCGAGCACGTCGAGAGCCTGCGGCGGGAGGCGAAGGCCCGCATCGCCGAGATCAGCGCGTTCGCCACTGCCCTGGAGCCGTACGTGGACGAGAGCGGCGACTACTGGTGGATCGAGCTCGCCCACCACGACGCTCGCTTCGGTGCGGTGCTCAGCGAGCTTCGGTCGATCGTCGCCGACTTCAAGGACGCCGAGCGCTACCAGGCCCGCGCCGACGAGCGCCTTCTCGACGCCGACGACGTCGGGGAGCTGACCGAGGACTTCATCGCCGCTTATCCCCGCTGGAAGACCATCGTCGAACGGTTCGCCGGTGGCAAGGTGCTCGGGGAGTCACCTCGCGGCGTCGCGTCGGTCTCGCCGTTCCCCGGGTACGGGGCGTACGACCGCACCGAGGGCACCACGTCGTCCACCACCCGACGGCCGGCGAATCTTCATCTCCCCGACCTGCCCGAGCCCGACGACGACCCCCAGTGGCAGGAGGTGTTCGACTCCTCCCTCGCCCTGTACCGGCGGTACGAGAAGGGCCAGGCCGCTCAGGACCACGTCCTCGAGTGGCCCGAGCGGGTCGACCGCCTCCGCCAGATCTACGAGCACTACGTCTCGCTGGTGGGCGAGGTGCCCGGGTTCGTGTGGGCCCGCCTCTTCCGCGACGCGCTGCTGATCCCCTGGTCCCCGTCGTACGTGGCGCTCACCCAGCTCCTCGCCGCCGATGCCTGGAGGCTGGAGAGGGACCACCGGCACGCCGAGGTCGAGCGGGTCGCCACCGAGCTGGGCGCCGACGCCGAGCTGCTGCGCCTGGCCCTCGATGTCGCCGCCGGGACCGAAGCGACCGCCGCTCTCGGCGGTTGGCGAGAGCCCTAGACCCAACTGAAGGTGGCGACTGCGCCGGCGGGGAGATGGGAGCGGAACGACCGTTCCGAGCACCGGACGCCGAACGTACGGGGCCCGGCCGCGGAGTTGAGGACGATCAGGGCGTGTCTGCCGTCGGGGTTTCGGAACGCCACCGTCTCGATGCTGCCGCTCCCGAAGCTCGTCGATGCCAGGCGGACCGCTCCTGGTACCACGAACTTGCTGGCGTGGGCGAGCACGTAGTACTCGACGTTGTAGTCGACGCGGCCGGTGACGGTGTCGACGGTGACGACGCCCCGGCAGTCCTGGCAACCACCGTTGGTAGGACCGGCGTGCTGGTCGAGAGCGATGTTCCACAACACCACCGCGCCGGCCCAGTGACGGATCGCCTCGATCACCAAGGTGTGCACGCCCCATCTCAGGTTGGCGGCGAAGTCGGTCGACCAGCCGCCGCCCGAGCACTCGGTGAGGTAGATCGCCTTGTCGGGGTGACGCTCGTGAACCTCTTCCTGGAGGCCGGGGTCGCCCGCGTAGCAGTGGAAGGCCACGCCCGCCACGAAGGGGCGGGCCACCGGGTCGGCCAGCACCGCCAGCGCCCGGGCCACGCCGTCCCAGTTGCCGTCGAAGGCGAGGATGCGAGTGCCGGTCCGGGCGGCGGCGAGGGCGGGACCCAGGTGCCGGCCCACGAACTCCGACTCCTCGGCGGCGTCGAGCAGCATGCCGGGGTACCCGGCGGGTGAGAAGTGCGGCTCGTTCTGGACGGTCACCGCCGACACGGGGATCCCCCGCTTCGCGTACTCCTGCACGAAGCGCACGAAGTAGTGGGCGTACGGTCCGTAGGCCGCCGGCTCGAGCGTGCCACCGACGAGGGAGCGGCCCGACTTCATCCACGCCGGAGGGCTCCACGGTGTGGCGATCACATCGAGGCGAGGGTTGACCCGCCGGGCCTGGACGAGCAGCGGGACGACGGCAGCGTCGTCGCGGGCGACCGAGAAGGCGGCCAACGCCGGGTCGCCATCGGCCACGTCGTCGTAGGTGTAGTTGGAGAGGGCGAAGTCGCTCGCACCCATGGGTTGGCGAAGGAGGCTGAGGCCGATCCCGACGTCGGGGTCGAAGAGCCGGCGCATCAGCTCGTCACGCTCTGGTGCTGCCAGGCGGTCGTGCACCACGACGGCGGCCGACTCCGTGAACGACGCCCCGAACCCGACCATCCGCTGGAGGTCGTGGCGGTCGTCGACCGTCACGGTGAGGGGTGCGGCGGCATCACCGAACTCGACATCTGGCTGACGGGACAGGAGCTGAGCCTGGTCAGGGGTCGTGACCCACGTCTGCACTGTCCCGGAGGGGGTCACCGGTTCACGACCGAGCGACCGGCGCGCCGATCAAGATGGGGCAGCGCTTGCTACCGCCGTCTGGCCTGCACGTCGAGCTCGATCTCCACTCGCCGTCCTACCAACACTCCACCGGTCTCGACGACTCGGTTCCAGGTGAGCCCCCACGCCTCTCGGTCGATCTCAGCAGTGGCCGCGAAACCGAGCCGTTGCTCGCCCGAGTCGGGCACCGCTACGCCGAAGAACTCGACGTCGAGCACCACCGGACGGGTGACCCCACGCAGCGTGAGATCCCCGGTGACCTCCCACCTCCCCGCAACTCCGGGGCCGACCGAGGTGCTGTGAAAGCCCAAGGTCGGGTAGGCGTTGACGTCGAGGAAGTCGGCGCTCCGGAGATGAGCGTCCCGTCGCCAGTCGGCGGTGTCGATGCTGGTGGCCTCGATGGTGATGTCCACCGACGACTCCTCGGGCGCCTCTTCCACCTCGAGCGTCCCGGAGAAGTCGGTGAAGCGGCCTCGGATCCTCGAGATGGTGAGGAAACGAGCGACGAACTCGACGCTGGAGTGAGCGGCGTCTATGTCGTAGGTGCCAGCGAGGGGGATCTGCTGGCCGTGGTGGACCCGCATCAGTGGAGCAACGACGTGCGTCAGCGGCACTCGGAAGGCGCGCTCGACGCGTCGAGGAACGTCCTGGCCCAGCCATCGGGACATCCCTGGCGGCAGCGTGGAGAGGATGATCTCGTCGACGGACTCGGGCTCGCGCGTGAGGAAGTCGCCGATGGCAACGACCGGGTCGGCGTCGCCCACCTCCCCGGTGGCCTCGACCCCCAGGGCGCGTAGCTCGTCGAGGAACTCCTTGAGCCCGGCTTCGGCGGCGGCACGATCGCCGCCTTCCGTCCAGGTCCACGTCCCGCCCGCCTGCGACGCCGGTACGAGCACGTGAAAGGAACACTCGCCCCGCTCCCGGGCGCGCCGCAGGCGTGCGAGCAGGGTCTGGCTGCCCAGCGTCTGGTTCCCCACGACCAGGTAGCGAACCATGGCCCCTCCCGGCCCAAGAGGATACTTCCCGCCTGAGGACTGCTCATGGAGCAGCGGCAGCGGGGACGACACCGCGCCGTGGACCGACACGACCGGACACCCGGCGCAGGGGTGGCTCCGACAACGTGCTGCTCCGTTACGAGGTGACGAGCAACGTCTGAAAGGCGCTGCCGCCCTTCGTTCTTCCCGACGCTGAGCGGCGCCTTACGCCGGTAGCGTCGATGCGTGGAGCTTGGAATCCTCGGTCCGGTCGAGGTCACCGAGAGGGGGAGGCCGGTCCCGCTCCCGGGGTCGAGAGAGCGTCAGCTGCTCGCCCTGCTGGCCGTCTCGGTGGGCCACGTCGTCTCCGCCGACCGCCTGGTCGAGGAGCTCTGGGGAGCCGACCTGCCCCGAGATCCGGCGAACGCGTTGCAGGCGGCGATCTCACGGCTCCGGCGAGCCTTGGGCCAGAGGGGTGCGGAGCTCGTGGTGACCCGGCCACCCGGTTACGCGCTCGAGGTGGACCCTGACTCGGTCGATGCCCACCGCTTCGAGCGTCTCGTCGTCGAGGCTCGGCGCCGGCTGGCCGAGCAGCCAGCGGTGGCGGCGCAACAGCTCACCGAAGCGCTCGCCCTGTGGCGGGGGACACCGTTGGCCGAGCTGGCCGAGACGGAGACGGGACGGGCCGAGGTGGCTCGCCTCGAGGAGCTCCGGCTGGCGGCGGAGGAGGACCGCGTCGACGCCCTCTTGGCCACCGGTCGCCACGTGGAGGCCGTCGGCGAGCTCGAGGCGCTCGTCCGGGCCCAGCCCTTGCGCGAGCGGCGGTGGGCCCAGCTGATGTTGGCCCTCTACCGCTCCGGACGGCAGGCCGAGGCGCTCCGCACCTACCAGGAGGCCCGCCGCGCTCTGGTCGAGGACCTTGGCCTCGAGCCCTCCCCCGAGCTGCGTCGCCTCGAAGCCGCCATCCTCGCGCAGGACCCGTCGCTGGGCCCGCCGGCCGAGGAGCGGGAGGCGGCGACGGCCCGGCACAACCTCCCCGCCCCGGCCACCACGTTCGTGGGGCGGTGGCGGGAGCGACGGGAGGTGGCCAAGCTCCTCGACGAGTACCGCCTCGTGACCCTGACGGGTCCCGGCGGTGTCGGCAAGACGCGCCTCGCCCTCGAGCTGGTCGCGGCACGGGTCGACGACCACCGGGGCGGCGTCTGGCTCGTCGAGCTGGGGACGACCGCCGAGGGCTCCCTCGTCGTCCCGGCGGTGGCCGCGGCGCTCGGCGTGCGGGAGCCCGCAGGGATGGCCGGCGGCGGCCAGTCCCTCGCCGACCGACTGGTCGACCGCCTGGCCGCCACCGACCCGCTCCTCGTGCTCGACAGCTGCGAGCATGTCATCGAGGCGTGCGCCGCCCTGGCCGCCCGGGTGCTGACGGCGGCGCCGGGCACGCGCCTGCTGGCGACGAGCCGCGAGCCGCTGAACGTGGCGGGGGAGGCGCAGTACCCCGTCGCTCCACTGGCGTTCCCGGAAGGTCCCACGTCGCCCGAGGAGCTGGCCGGGTACGACGCGGTACGGCTCTTCGTCGAACGGGCCGGTGCCGTCCACCCGAGCTTCTCGCTCGACGCCGAGACCGCGCCGGCCGTCGCCCAGATCTGCCTCAGGCTGGAGGGCCTCCCTCTGGCCCTCGAGCTCGCCGCCGCCCGGGTGCGGGCGCTGCCGATCGGGGAGGTCGCCGCCCGCCTCGACGATCGCTTCGCCCTGCTCACCGCCGGCCGGCGCGACGCCCCTCCCCGCCAGCAGACGCTGCGGGCGACCCTCGACTGGAGCCACGGGCTGTTGACCGAGGGAGAAGCGACGCTGTTCCGGCGGCTCTCGGTCTTCGCCGGCAGCTTCGGGTTGGCCGCCGCCGAAGCGGTGGGGGCGGGCGGGAACCTGCGCGAGGAGGATGTCTTCGAGCTGCTCTCCCGCCTGGTCGACCGCTCTCTGCTCGCGTTCGAGCCCGGCGCCGACGCCCGGTACCGGATGCTGGAGACCGTGCGGGAGTACGGCCGGGAGCGCCTGGCCGAGGCCGACGAAGCGGACGAGGTTCGCCGTCGCCACGCCGCGTACTTCCTCGACGTGGCCGAGGAGGCGGAACGGCTGCACTGGACTCCCGGGGGCGGGCGGAAGGCGGTTCGCCGCCTCGAGCAGGAGCTCGACGAGCTCCGGGCGGCGATCGACTGGACGCTAGCCGCCGGCGACACCGACACCGCCCTGCGCCTGGGTGGCGCCCTCGGCTGGTTCTGGTTCGCCACCCGGCAGGGCGAGGGGATCGAGCGCCTGGACGCCATCCTCGCCGCCGCCGGCGACGCCCCGACGGTGGAACGGGCCCGCGCCCTGCAGGCCGCCTCGCTTCTCGAGGTGTGGCCGCTCACCGAACGCACCCTCCCCCGGGCGGCCGAGAGCCTTGAGCTCTTCGAGCGCCTGGGCGACCCCTCGGCGGCGGCTCTTTCCAAGATCGTCATCGGCGGCGGGCTGGCGGGGACGGGGCATGTCGACGAGGGCGAACGGCTCCTCGACGAGGCGGAGGCCACCTTTCGACGGTTGGGGAACCGCTACCTCGAGGCGGTGACCTGGCGAGTCCAGGCGTTCGTCCGTCTCACCCGGGGCGACGTCCACCGAGCCGTCGAGCTCAGCCGGCGCAGCCTCGAGCGGTTCCGGGAGCTCGACGACGCCTGGGGCATCTCCTCCGCCCTCTACCAGCTCGCCATGGTCGCCCGGCTCCAGCGAGACAACGAGTGGGCGACCGAGCTGCTGCAGGAGGCCCTCGCCCTCGCCCGGGAGCGGCGGCTGTGGGACAACGTCCACCAGGCGCTCAACGAGCTGGGCGTCCTGGCCGCCGCCCGCGGCGACCACGAGCGGGCGGCCGCGTACCACGAGGAGGCGCTGGCCGTCGCCCACCGCGCCGGCTCGCGGGCTTCGCTGGCCCGCACGTACAACTCGATGGGCGTCGCCGCAGGATCGCGGGGCGATCTCACTCGCGCCTGCGAGCTGCATCGACGGGCCGCCGACATCGCCCGGCAGATCGGCGGGACAGGGGAGCTCATCTGGGGTCTCATCTGCGCGGGCACGGTCGAAGCGCGGAGAGGCGACCCCGACGCGGCCGAGGCGTGTCATCGCCAGGCGCTCGAGGTGGCCATGCGCATCGGCGACCGCGCCGGCATCGCCCTGGCGCTGATGGGACTGGCCGGTGTAGCCGCCGCCCGCGACCAAGCCGAGCAGGCGGCGATGCTGCTCGGGGCGGCCGCTGGCGGCCGAGAGGGTGGCGAGCCGCCCTCGGTCGGGGAGCCCACCGACGCCTCGGCGACAGCCGACGAGGCGCGGGCCCGGCTCGGCGAGCCGGCGTTCACCCAAGCGTTCGAGCGAGGGCGGGCCCTCGGCCTCGACGCCGTCGCCCACCGCACGCTGAGCGCGGCGGACGGAGGCTCGCAGGCGCTGCGGTCGTAGCCGCCGGCGCCGGTCACCGGCACCGCGTCAGCCTCCTGTCAGCCGGCGGAAAGGTTCCCGTCAGCGGCGCCCCCCATGCTCGTCCCCGACGGATCACACCGAACGGAGACGCCATGGGACTCTCCCCCCGCTCCCTCGCCCGAGCCAGCAGCCGTCGACCCTGGCGGACGATCGGCATCTGGGTGCTCGCCCTCGTCGCTTCGGGGCTCCTCTCCTCCCGTCTGCTGGGGGGTGCCCTGACCACCGACGTCGACCTCTTGAACAACCCCGAGGCCAAGCAGGCCCAGAAGCTCCTCGAGGAGCGGATGCGGGGGCCGGCCCGGGCCACCGAGATGGTGATCGTGTCGTCGCCCTCCGCCACCGTGGACGACCCGGCGTTTCGGGACCACGTGGAGCGGCTGCGGGACGCCCTGGTCGGCCTGGGACCCGACGTCGTGGTGGGGACGCAGACCTACTACGACTCGGGCGACCAGGACCTGGTGTCGCCCGACCGGCGAACCACGCTGGTGCCCACCACCCTGGCCGGCCCCAAGTTCGAGGCCAACGAGCACATCCCCGAGGTCCGCGAGGTGATCGCCCACCACCCCGCCCCCGGCTTCGAGGTCGAGGTGTTCGGGCCCGCCTCCCTCTCCGAGGACTTCAACACGGTGGCCGAGGAGGACCTGGCCAAAGGCGAGTCGATCGGGATCCTGGCCGCCCTCGTCATCCTGGTCGTCGTCTTCGGGGCGGTGGTGGCCGCCGTCGTGCCCGTCGTGGTGGCCCTGGTGGCCATCGCGGTGGCGGTGGGCCTGGTGGCGCTGGTGGGCCAGGCGTTCAGCTTCTCGTTCTTCGTCACCAACATGGTCACGATGATGGGCCTGGCCGTGGGCATCGACTACTCGCTTTTCATCGTCTCCCGCTACCGGGAGGAGCGGCGGCGGGGGCGGGACAAGCTCGCCGCCATCGAGGCGGCGGGGGGCACGGCCAGCCGGGCCGTGCTGTTCAGCGGCCTCACGGTGGTGCTGGCGCTGGTGGGCATGCTCATCGTCCCCAACAACATCTTCCGCAGCGTGGCCGCCGGGGCCATCTTCGTGGTGGTCGCCGCCCTCGCCGCCTCCCTCACCGTCCTGCCCGCCGTGCTCGGGCTCCTGGGCGACCGGGTCAACGGCCTGCGGGTGCGCCGGCGGGCCGGGGAGCCCCGCCCCTGGGGCTTTTGGGACCGCACCACCCTCACCGTGATGCGCCGCCCGGTGGTCGCCCTGGTGATCGGAGCGGGGCTGCTCCTGGCCGCCGCCGCCTCCGCCTTCGACATGCGCACCGGCTTCTCCGGGGTCACCACCGTGCCCGACGACCTGGCGTCCAAGCAGGGCTTCGAGGTGCTGGCCCGGGACTTCCCCGG
>DATACM010000079.1:0-5637 GCA_036259055.1 Acidimicrobiales bacterium
CACGATCCGGGGGGCGCCGACCCGCACGGCGATGGAGGTGAGGTTGCACAGGAGGGCGGTGGGGATGCCCGCTCGCTCCAGCTCCTTCGCCAGCGTTGCCCCGCAACGCGTGCCCGTCCCTCAGGTGGAGGTCAGGACCGCGGCCCGCACCTCCGAGTGGTGGAGGTCGGCGGCCCACTCGATGCCGAAGCGGCGGGCGTTGCCGACCGACGTGCCGTTGCCGGCCGTGACCAGGTAGGCGGGGAAGAGCGTGCCGATGCGGCCCTCGTGCTCGAGCTCCCGGGCCACGTCGAGGGGCAGGATGCGGTGGGGGTCCTCGTTGGCCCACTGCGTGGAGAACCCGCCGTGCACCGACCGCCACTCGCCGGGAGAAAGCGAGTCGACCCCCTCGAGGGGGTAGCGCAGCCAGCGGGTGGCCCGGGCCGACTCCAGCTTCCCGGGGTTGTCGTCGGGGACGAGGGCGCCCTCGGTGAGGATGGCCACCGTGACCTCCGACGGGTCGACCGGCGCGGCCGGTGCCACCCGGTCGAAGCGGGGGAGGGGGATCTCGGTGGCCTCCCGGTCGCCGCCCAGCCGGGCCAGGACCAGGGCGACGGCGCGCGTGGCGGCGTCCTCCTCGGCCACCCGCACCTGGCGGGGGATGGTGCCGATGCGGCCGTGGGCGGCGGTGAGCTCCTCGCCCGCCAGCAGCGCCCGGGCGGCGGCGGCCAGGGTGTCGAGGGACTGGGCCATGCGGCGGGCCGCCTCGCCGCTGGCCACCACCGGGGCGCCCCTCGCCTCCTCGAGCCCCGGGTTCTCCTCGTGCATGGCGGCCACCGCAGGGATGCCGGCGGCGGTGGCGGCGGCCGCCACCCGGGCGCAGGCCAGGCCGTAGCGGCCGCTGGTGAACGCCGGGCCGGCCACGAGCAGGTCGGGCTCGTGCTCGGCGACCAGTCGGACGATCTCCTCGATCACCTCGGAGCCGCTGGCGGCGTGGTCGTCGCCGCACACGACGGTGGCCACGATCTGGTGGCCGTCGCCCAGCAGCTCCTGGAGGCGCTTGCCCGGTCCCACCGGGCCGGGACGCGACTCCGGCGGCGTGCCGGCCGCCTCCTCCCCGCCGATCCCGGCGAAGAACTGGTTGATGTAGTGGACGACGCGGCTCATGGCGCGGCGGGCACCTCGGCGCAGGTCAGGCGACCCCACCCGAGCGGGCTGTTGGCGCAGTAGATCACCGCGGTCGGCAGCTCCATCTCGGCGGTGGCGGGCCGCTCGACGAGGGAGACCTCCTCGCCGCCCAGGGCCCGCTCCATCTCGGGGAGGGTCAGGCGCTCGTCGTAGTTCCCCGTGCTGATCATGGCCGTCGCCCGCTCGGGCGGGACGACGACGGGGGGACCGGTGCCGTCGGGGCCGGCCATCTCCGCGTAGATCCCGACGGCGGCGATGCCGGCGTCCTCCAGGGCGTCCAGCTTCAGCGAGACGTCGGCGTCGGCGTTGCCGCCCCCCTCCTTGGTGACGACGGCGGCGTCGAACCCCGCCGCCGCGCACACCCGGGCGGCGTGGGCGGCCACCAGCTCCTTCTGCACGGCGTCGACCGGCTCCGGGGCGATCACCAGCCCGGCGAAGGTCAGGTCCGTGCCGTGGCGCGCCCGCAGGGCGGCGACGACCGGATGGTTCTGGTGCAGGAGGGTCGGGTTCTTGAGCGACGGGTGCCCGAACTGGCCACTGACCACCGCGCCGTCGTCGACCTCGCCGGGGTCTAGGAGCGTGGGGAGGGCGGCTCCGAAGCTGCGCCCGTACACGAAGACGTCCTTGAAGTTCCCCTGGGTCTGCAGGTTGGTGACGGCGCCCACCCGGGGCAGGCCGTCGCCGTCGCCGGTGCCGACGGGGGGGAGCTCCTCCACCTCGTCGGGCTCGGCTCCGAGGGCCGCCTCGGCGAGGTGGGCGGCGAGGGCGAGGAGGCCGCGCCGGACCGCCCGGTCGACGTCCTCCCACGGAGCGCCGTCGGCGGGCGTGAACTCGACGACGAGGTTGTGGCGGGTGCCGAGCGGCGACATCCCGGCCGCCGGCCCCGACATGTCGACCACCGCCTCCTGGGCGCGGGGCAGGTGGCCGGCGGCCACGACGGTCGCCCCCCGGAGGACGTGGGTGGTCCCCCGGCCCTGGGCCCGCGCCGGGCCCAGAAAGCCCGGGAAGATGCCCCCGCCACCGGGACCCTTGGTCCGGGGCTCGACGGCGTCGAGGACCTTGACGATGCGCACGGGATCGCCGGGCGAGGCCCACGTCACCCGGACGCCGGCGAGGGTGGGGTCGGCGAGGACGCTCTCGGCCTCGGGCGCGGAGACCGTCAGCCTGCCGTCGGCGTACGACGTCCCGTCGCCCATGGCGCCGGACGTGACCCGGTGGACGGCTCGGGTCAGTCCGGCGGCGCCTTCGGGCATGGCAGGAAGCTAGCCAGCGGGCTGCGCCCCGGCCACCCGGCGGGCGCGGCGTCCTCGGCCGCCGAGGGGAACTGATCGGCAGGATGGCTCTCCAAGAGCCATTTTCCCGATCAGTTCGCCCCGGTGGCTCCCGGTGGTGACCGTCTTCGCGCCAGCGCCCCGCAGAGCGGGTGCTTCGGCGGGCGAACCTGCGAGGCTCTCGCCCGATGGGGCCGGCAGCCAGGCGCTGGAGATCCCTCGTGCGGGCGCGGCGGAAGGAGATCGAGCGGCTGTCCGGCGGGCAAGACCGCATCGACACCCGCTACTGGGAGCGCCGGGCCAAGCGCTTCGCCGCCCGCCTCGAGGGGACGGCCGAGGGCGACCCCCTGACCGCCCGCCTCCGGAGGGTGTGCGGCGCACGCACGGCAGTGCTCGACGTGGGCTCGGGCCCCGGTCGCTTCGCCCTGGCCATCGCTCCCCGCGTCGCCGAGGTCGTCGCCCTCGACCCGAGCCGGGCCATGCTCGCCATCCTCCGGCGTGAGGCCCGACGGCAGGGCCTGAGCAACGTGCGCACGATCGAGGGGCGCTGGCCGGACGCGGCGAACGAAACTCAACCGGTGGACGTCGCCTTCTCGTCCTACGTCCTGCCCATCGTCGACGACGCCCCCGCCTTCCTGCGGGCGCTCGACGCCGCCGCCCGCCGCCACGCCGTCCTCTACCTGGGCGCCTTCACCTCCGACGCCGTCGTGGACCCGCTGTGGCGCCACTTCCACGGCACCCCCCGCCGCCCGGGGCCGACGTGGCTCGACGCCGTCGCCGTGCTCCGCGAGATCGGCATCGAGCCCGCCGTGGAGATCGTCGAGGTCGCCAGCCGCACCCGCTTCTCCACCCTCGCCGAAGCCGTTCGCGACTATCGCGACCTGCTCGTGCTGCCCGACACGCCCGAGGTCAGGCGGGAGCTGGCCGGCCTCCTGCGCTCGTGGCTGGTGACGACGACTGGCGGCGCGCTGCGGCCTCCCATCGCCACTCTCCCGGCGGCGGTGATCCGATGGCAGCCGTCCGGGCCCGGCGGGGACGGCTAGAAAGGGCCTTCCATGTCCGAGACCGATGAGGTCGCCCCGACCGAGCCCCACGGCCCGCAGGCTCCGCTGACCCTCGAGGTCACCTCCGAGGGCAGCCACGAGCAGGCCATGGCCCGGGCGTCGCGGGCGATCCTCGCCCATCCCATGCTCCGCCAGCACTTCCCCGCATCGGATCTCTGGATGGTGGGCTTCGACGTCGACGACAAGGACGGCGACGACCCCTGGTTCCTCACCACCGTGCACGACACCGCAAGCGGGCGTTCGGTGAGGGTCAACGGACCGCTCGACGACCCCGCCGACCTGGTGCTGGTCCCGTCCGCCCAGCAGTGGCCGCCGACCGACGACGAGTTCGCCTGGGCGGTGTCCGTGCTGGCCGACGACGACCGCCACCGCCGCCTCCTCGAGGGCGACGACGTCACGACGTACCGGCCCGTCCCGCCCCTCGCCAACGTCGAGCTCCCCGACGGCACCGTCGAGCGGGTGGTCACCGTCGGCGTGCGCACCGGTGGCCCCGCGCCGCAGCACCGCATCGTCGGCGTGCGCACGTCCGACGGCGAGGTGCTCACCGACGTGGCCGGCTTCCCCGCCCACGCGACGGCCGACTGTGGCGTGCCGCCCGGGACGACGTGCCCACCGCCGAGCGGCGCCGGACAGGCCCGGGTCCGGGTGCGGCGGGGCGACGGGCTGGTGTGGGACCTGGTGGTGGTCCGGCCCCAGGCGTCGTCGGGGATCAACGGGTCGGGGCTCGAGCTGCGCAACGTCGACTACAAGGCGCAGCGCGTCCTGTACCGGGCCCACCTCCCCATCGTGAACCTGAGCTACGGCTCCGAGGGGGCGCAGGCCGGCTGCGGTCCGGCGTTCCGGGCGTGGCAGCACCAGGAGAGCTGCTTCCGCGCCGACGGGGAGGATCCCGTCCCCGGCTTCCGGGTGTGCGCTTCGCCGCCGGAGACGGTGCTCGACACCGGTGTGGACGACGGCGACTTCCGGGGCGTTGCCCTCTGGCTCGACGGCGACGAGCTGGTGGTCGTGAGCCAGCTGGACGCCGGCTGGCACCGGTACGTGTGCGAGTGGCGGCTGCACGCCGAGGGCACCATCCGTCCCCGCTTCGGCGCCACTGCCGTCCGCAACCCCTGCACCTGTATCCCCCACGACCACCACGCCTACTGGCGGCTCGACTTCGACGTCCTCGGCCCCGAGGGCAACGTGGTGCAGGAGTACAACGACCCGCCGGTGCTCGGCACCGCCAACTGGCACACCGTCCACTACGAGGTCCGCCGCCGCCGCGATCCCGCTCACGGGCGGTACTGGCGTATCCGCAACATCCGGGCGTCGCAGGGCTACGCCATCGTCCCGGGCGAGGGCGACGGGGTGGCCGACGACTACGGCGCGGGCGACGTCTGGGTCCTGCGCCACCACACCGACGAGGTGGACGACGACCAGGGGTTCACCATCGATCCGCTGCTGTCGCGTGCCCAGCTCGACCGCTACGTGTCGGCCGAGTCGGTGGAGCGCCAGGACGTCGTCATCTGGTACGGCGCCCACCTGTTCCATCACCAGGCCGCCGGCGCGGACGGCCCCGCCCGCCGGGTGGGCCCCGACCTCGTCCCCTACCAGTGGAAGGAACCGCCGGCGGAGCAGGCGCCGTACGCCCCCCTCCAGCCTCCCAGCGAGGACGATGTGGCCCCGCCCCCTTCAGCACCGTCGTAATTCGGCCGAAGAGAGTTCGGTGGCGGGCGAACGACCCCTACGCGACAATGGAGCCGGTACCGGTACTGGCTCGCGGGGAACCCTCTCTCTTCCGCGCTCACGTCCCAGTCAGTCCGTGGCACGACCGCCCCACGCTCGCCGCATTCGTCCGCTACGTCCGAGGAAGGGTCGCTCATGAGATCGCTGTTCCCGAAGAAGGTCTCCGTCCAGGACATCGAGCGGGAGGTGACCGAGGAGCTGGAGACGATGGTCCGCTCGGGCAAGAACCCGCCGCCCGAGTCGTGGACGCTGCTCGGGGGGCTGTACGGCAAGGAGCCGGGCGCCGACGAGCCCGCGCCCGCCCCGCCCGCCGAGAGCGCGGTCGAGGAGGAGCCGGCCGAGCCGCCCGCCGAGGCCCACGCCGTCGACGAGGCCGAGGCTCCTGCCCGGCCCGCCCGCGCCAAGGCCGG
>DATACM010000080.1:0-1546 GCA_036259055.1 Acidimicrobiales bacterium
GATGCGCACCGCCCGCATGCGCGACCCGTACAGGTCGTGGGCGGCGTCGCTGAGCTGGGCGAGGGCCCGGTCCTCCTGGCCGAAGCGCTTGACCACCCGGACTCCGGCCACCGACTCCTCGACCACGCCCGCCACCTCGCCCGCCTTCTGCTGGGCGTCCCAGGCGGCGGGGAACACGGTGGTGCGCAGGCGCAGCGCCACGACCGTCGTCACCGGAACGACGAGCAGCGCCACCACCGTGAGCAGCGGCGACAGCACCGCCATGACCACCAACGAGGAGAGCAGCATCAGCACGTTGCCGCTGAAGAGGGGCAGGAAGGCCAGCAACCCTTGCACCAGGGCCACGTCGGAGATCGCCCGCGAGACCAGCTGGCCGGTGTGGAAATCGTCGTGGCGGGCGAAGTCGAGCCGCTGGAGCCGGGCGTAGATGTCGTTACGGAGGTCGTACTGGACGCCCAGGGCCACTGCGCCGCCCACGTACCGGCGCACGTGGGCGGCCCCGAAGCGGAACACCCCGGCGGCCACCAGCAGGCCCAGCCACAGCGGCAGCGACCGCCGGCGGGAGAGGATGGCGTCGTCGACGACGACCTTCTGGATGACGGGGGTCAGGGCGGTGACGGCCAGGCCGGCCAGGGCGGCACCGAAGGTGAGCAGCACCTGGCGCCGGTAGGCGCGCAGGTACGGCAGCAGCCGGCGGATCCACCCGGCGCGCGCCTGGTCGGTCATCCTGCGAGTTTGCAACAGGTGGCGCCCCTATCCGGCAGGTTCGAAGCGGTCGGTACGGTGGCTCTCGAGATGGCCAAGCCGTCGAAGAAGGCGATCGTCGCCGCTCTCCTCGACGAGCACGGCACGACCTATGCCGAGGAGGCGGGGATCGCGGTCGAGAAGAACACGCCGTCACCGCTCTTCCGGCTGCTCTGCCTGTCCCTCCTCCAGAGCGCCCGGATCAACAGCGATATCGCGATGCGGGCCGCCAAGGGTCTGGCCAAGCGCCGCTGGAACACGGCCGAGGCCATGCTCGGGTCGACGTGGAAGCAGCGCGTCGACGTGCTGAACGCCGCCGGGTACACCCGCTACCAGGAGCGCACCTCGACGATGCTCGAGGACACCGCCCGCCTCCTCGACGAGCGGTGGAAGGGCGATCTGCGGAACCTGCGGGAGGAGGCCGGCCGCGACGCCGCCGCCGAGCGCAAGCTGCTCAAGCGGTGCAAGGGCATGGGCGACGTGGGGGTCGACATCTTCCTCCGCGAGGTGCAGGTCGCCTGGGACGAGCTCCACCCCTTCGCCGACCGCCGGGCTCTGGCCAGCGCCAAGCGGCTGGGCGTGGGGACGACCCCGGACGAGCTGGCCCGCCAGGTGAGCAGGAACGACTTCGCCCGCCTGGTGGCCGCCCTGGTGCGGGTCGAGCTGGCGGGCGACCACGACGCCGTCCTCGCCGCCGCCCGCTGAAGCGGTCACCTCACGTGCGACCGGTTCCCGCAAGGGACCTGAACGAGGCCGCCGTCGCCCGCGGCCCGGCCGGCCACAGGCGCGGCGACGGCGCCCG
>DATACM010000081.1:0-6366 GCA_036259055.1 Acidimicrobiales bacterium
GTCTGACGGCCGACGGGATCGTCGGTGCCCAGACGTGGGACGCCACCTGGTCCGCGCCTGTCACGTGACCCGCTGGGCCGGGCGGCCGCGCTCGGTCAGAACGCGGCGACCCCGGTGTCCCACATCGTGGGGAACACGAACAGCGCCAGGCCGAGCGGCACGAGGACGAGCCGGGGGGCGAGGCCGCGCCGGCCCAGGCGCCCGAAGCGCCAGCCCTCCCCGGCGGCCGCGACCACGAAGCAGATGACGGCGGCGAGATAGAAGAAGAAGCTGGTCTTGTCGCTCATCCCATGGTTCCTACGGCGGGATTCTCAGGTGAGGAGCAGGATGAGGATGATGATCAGAAGCAGAGTTCCGAGCCCGATGTACATGGTGACCTCCGGCGTTCGCGGTTGCCTGTCTTCGGGGTTCCCTTCTCGCCCTTGACGCAAACCGGGTTCGCCCCACCACGAAGAGTGGTGCCGTCCCCCCGGCGGCGAGGGTCGGCCGGTACCATCCCGGTGTGATCCGGCGTCTGCCTCTGGGGCTGGTCGCGACGGCGCTGCTGGCTGCGTGCGGGGCGGGAGACACCGGGCGGACCGCGCCCACCTCGGCGCCCACGACCACCGCCCCCGCGCCGACCGTGTCGACGACGGCGCCCGCGCCGCGCTCGACGGTGGCCACCGCCACCGTGCCCCTCGTGAACGTCTACGACAGCCCGGGCCAGCCCGAGCCGGTGCGCACGCTCGAGCACCCCATCCGGCCGCAGGGCACGCCCCTGGTCTTGCTCGTGGTCGAGCAACAGCCGGAGTGGCTCAAGGTGCTGCTCCCTGTGCGGCCCAACGGCAGCACCGGGTGGATACGGGCATCCGACGTCAGCCTGGCGTCGCACAGCTTCCGCATCGTCGTGGAGCTGGGCGCCCACCGGCTGACCGTCTGGAACGGCCACGACGTCTTCGCCGAGGAGCCCGTCGCCGTCGGTCGGGAGCAGGCTCCGACGCCGGGGGGTTCCTTCTACACGTTGCAGCTGCTCAAGCCCGTGGAGGAGCAGGACCGACGAGCGTACGGCGACTACGCCTATGCCCTCTCGGGGTTCTCCGAGGTGCTCACGACCTTCATGGGAGGCGACGGCAGGTTGGCGATCCACGGCACGATGGACCCGTCGAGCGTCGGCCAGGACGTCAGCCACGGCTGCATCCGGATGACCAACGAGGCCATCACCCGTCTGGTCGACGTCCTCCCTCTCGGCGTGCCCGTCGAGATCCGCCCCTGACGGGCCTACGTGGGGGTGATGCGCAGGCCCAGCTCGGAGAACTTCTCCAGCGGCCGGTCGTAGCCCCGCTCGAGGTGGTGGACGCCCCGCAGGGTGGAGGGCCCCTGGGCGGCGGCGGCGGCGATGACGTAGGCGAAGGCGCCCCGGACGTCGGGCATCACCATCTCGCCGCCGTCGAGGGGCGTGACCCCGCGCACGAGGGCCGAGTGCTGCCACCCGCTCTGCTGGAACCGGCACGCCTGGCCCACCAGGCACTGCTCGAACAGCTCGACCTCGGCGCCGAGGGCCCGCAGCGCCTCCACGTAGCCCAGCCGGTCCTCGAACACCGTCTCGTGAACCACCGACATGCCCGGCACCTGGGTGAACAGCACCACCAGCGGCGGCTGCCAGTCGGTCATGAACCCGGGATGGGTGCTCGTCTGCACCGCCGCCGGCCGCAGCTCGACCGCCTCGGCGGCGATGCCGTCGTCGGAGATCTCGAAGTGGGCCCCCATGCGCTGGAGGGTGGAGATGGCGGTGACCAGACGGTCCTGCGAGCACCCCCGCACCCGCACCCGCCCTCCCGTGGCCAGCCCGGCCACCAGGTAGGACAGCGCCTCGATGCGGTCGCCCCCGAGGCGCTGGCGGGCGCCGCTCAAGCGGGGGACGCCCTCGATCACGAACACCCGGTCGGGCTGCATCTCGATGCGGGCCCCCATGCGCTGGAGGAAGAGGGCCAGCTCGACGACCTCGGGTTCGATGGCGGCGTTCTCGAGGGTCGTCCGCCCCTCCGCCTTGGCCGCGGTGACGAGCACGCTCTCGGTGGCCCCCACGCTGGGGAACGGCAGCCGGATGTGGGCGCCGTGCAGCTGGACGGCCTTGGCCTCCAGCCCCTCGGGGGTGAGCTCGACCTCGGCGCCGAAGCGGCGCAGGGCGTCGACGTGGAAGTCGACGGGACGGGCGCCGATGGGGTCGCCTCCGACGAGGGGGACGAAGACCTCGCCGATGCGGTGGACCAGCGGCCCGAGCAGAAGGATGGGCACCCGGTTGAGCCCCGTGTAGGAGACCGGGATGCGGCCGTCGGTGACCGTCGCCGGGTCGACGACCACGTTGGCCCCGTCCTCCGCGCTGCCCGCGGGGTCCTCGAAGGCGACCCCCGCTCCCAGGGACTGCAGCATCGAGGAGGTGATGGCCACGTCGCCCAGGTAGGGGGCGTTGAGGATGGTGCTGGGCCCGTCGGCGAGCAGGGCGGCGACCATGAGCTTGGTCACCGCGTTCTTGGAGCCACCGACCCGCACTTCGCCCCGCAGGGGGCCGGCCGGCTCGATCGTCCAGGCGCTGGCGTCCGGCACGGGGTCATCATGGCACCCCCGGGCGGCCCGGCCGGTCGCCTTCCCCGGACTTCTCCGATCAGGCGGGGGAGGGCAGCGGGGCGTCGGCGCCTACCGGTGCGAGCGCGGCGGGGAGCTCCTCGGCGTGCACGACGCGGAGCCGTCGGGTGGTCCGGGTGAGGGCGACGTACAGGGCGCGCAGGCCCTGCGGGCTCTCCGCCACCACCGCGGCCGGCTCGACGACGACGACCGAGTCGAACTCCAGGCCCTTGACCGTTGCCAGGGCGAGAACGGCGGCGGGCGCGTCGAGCACCGAGGCGTCGGTGCCCGCCCCGGCGAGGCCGGGGCCGAGGGACGCGGCGAGGGGGCCCAGCAGGGCGACAGGCGCAACTACGCCGACCTTCCCCGGGGAGACGTGCTCGATCTCGGCCCGAACCGCGTCGGCCGCCTCGCCCACCAGGTCCTCGACGCCCACCCGGGCGAACACCGGCGCTACGCCCGACCGGCGGACGGGGACGGGGGGCGTCAGCTCGGGAGCCGCCGCGGCGAGGATGCGGGCGGCCACCTCCATGACCTCGGCGGGCGTGCGGTAGTTCACCGTCAGCCGCACGATGCGAGGATCGCGCCGCCGGGGAAGATGGGCGATGATCTCGTCCCAGCTGCTGGGCGACCACACGCCGGTGGCCTGCCCGAGGTCGCCGACGATGGTCATCGACCCGCTCGGGCACCGCCGGGCCAGCATCCGCCACTGCATTGGCGACAGCTCCTGGGCCTCGTCGACCAGGACGTGGCCGAACGTCCGGGAGGCGAGGTCCGGCACGTCCTCGCCACCTTCTTCGGTCTCCTCGAGCAGGCGGCGGCGGAGCGCGGCCCGGATGCCCCGGTCGGCGCCGATGTCGTCGAGGGCGCGCTCGATCGCCCAGCGTTCCCCTCCGTCGTCGACGTCGTCGGCGCCGCCCGAGGCGCGCCCCGTCCCCCGGGTGGGCACCGGCCCGAGGGACGTGAAGGCCTCGTCGAGCAGGGCCACGTCGGCGTCGGTCCAGGGCGCGTCGGCGAGCCGGGCGTTCCGGGGCCGGTGGATGATCCGGCACTCGTCCTCGGTGAGGACGCCACGCCCGGCCTCGGCCACGAGGGACGGTGACCCGAGGAACCGGTGAAGGAGGGACTCCGGCGTGAGCACGGGCCACATCGCGTCGCAGACGGCGAGGAACGCCGGCGTCTCGTGCAGGCGCTCCTCCGCCTCCGCCTTGCCGCCGTCGCCCACGGCCACACCCCGGCGGGCCAGCTGGCGCACCAGCAGGCGCAGCACTCCTCGCTCCACCGCGACCCGCCGCTCGTTGTGGGTGCCGGCCCGGCGCCGGGCCCGGTCCACGATGCGAGCCGACTCGGCGACCGACACGGTGAGGCGGTGCACGCCGAAGGGGATCGCCGCCGGCTCGGCCAAGGGTTGCTGGCGCTGGGCCACGGCCCGGGCCAGGACCTCGACCATCCGGGGATCGCCCTTCACCCGGGCGGCGGCCGGCGAGTCGGCCCCCCGGACGGGCGTGCCCGGCCGCAGCCCCGACGGCGTGGCGAAGGTGACGGTGTGCTCCCCCAGGGCCGGTAGCACGTCCTCGATGTAACGGAGGAAGACCCGGTTGGGACCGACCAGGAGGACGCCGGCCCGCTCCAGCGGGAACCGGTGGGTGTAGAGCAGGTAGGCGGCCCGGTGCAGGGCGACCGCCGTCTTGCCCGAGCCGGGGCCGCCCTCGACGACGAGGATCCCGGCGAGGGCCGAGCGGATGACCTCGTCCTGCTCGGCCTGGATGGTCGCCACGATGTCGCTCATGCGCCCCGTCCGGGAGCGCTCGAGGGCGGCGAGGAGGGCCCCCTCGCCGATGAGCACCAGGTCTTCCGGGGCTCCTGGCTCGCCCTCCGGAGACGGGTGGCCGAGCAGCTCGTCGTCGATGCCGGTGATCCGCCGGCCGCGGAAGACGAAGTGCCGTCGGCGGGTGAGCCCCATGGGGTGGCGGCCGGTCGCCCGGTAGAAAGGCTCGGCCGCCGGCGCCCGCCAATCGACGACCAGGGCGTCGTGGTTCTCGTCGGAGACGGCGATGCGGCCGATGTAGAGGCGCTCGCCGTCCTCGTGGTCGGTGCGCCCGAAGCACAGCGGACCGTCGCCGACCCGCAGCTCGGCCAGCCGGCGCTCGGTGACGTGCATGCGCACGTCGCGCTCGAGGCGCGCCTGATGGGTGCCGCCGGCGCCCTGGTCGAGCATGCCAGCCACGACCTTGCGGGCCTGCTCGCGCATGGCCTCGAGCCGCTCGTAGGCACGGTCGATCACCGCCTGCTCGGCGGCAATCTCGTCGTGCTGGATGGAGGGGCCGGGGGGCTGTGCTGGCGCGGTCATTGGACGGGTGCTGCGACGGGAAGGAAGTTCAGCCCGCTCTTTTTCGGCTGAACGTCAAGCGAATATGGAAAATTTCCGCGGTCTTTCGCCCGGTGCTATTTGGATATTCTACCACTCGCCGGACCGGCCGGAGCGGCCGGGACGGACGCCTCGTCCTCCCAGGTGAGGTGCCAGCTTCGGTCCTCGGCCCGATCGAGACGGGCCCGGCGCACGACCGGGACCTGGCGGCCCGGGCCGGCGTCCTCCCAGCGCACCGCCCGGACCACCGGGCGCGTCCAGTGGCGCTCCACCATCTCGACGACGAAGGCTCCGTCCACGAGGGCGATGGCGAGGGGCCAGACCTCGACCAGCCACCAGGCGTGGAGGCTGGCCTGGGCCCGCACGCCCACCTTGTCCATCTGGCCGGTGACGGTCGCCTCCTCGTGGTCCGGGACGATGCGGACCTGGGCGCCCGAGATCACCCGGCTGGCAAACCGCTGCTTCTCGGCGGTGAGGTGCTGGCGGAACGGCGGCAGCGCCCGCTCCTTGGCCAGCTCTTGCAAGAGGCGACCTTGCTTGTCGAGGTACGAGGTGCGTCGCCAGGCCCGGGCCCAGCTCCACGTCATCCCGAGGCTCCGGGGCAGGTCCATCTCCTTCGGCGCGAGGACGGCGTCCGCTCCCATCCAGGTGTGCATGCGGTTGAACAGCTCGGGCGGCATGCCGAACTGGTCGCGCCACAGGCGCAGGGCCCGCAGGCAGGCGCACGGCTCACCACCGAGCACGAGCATGGCCCTCTCGGCGCTGAGATCGTGGTCCTGGAGGACGAACTTTCCTCGCTGCCAGCTGACCAGGTGCTCCTCGCCCTCGCACGGGATGGTGGCCGACACCGGGGCGACGTGGTGGTACCACCGCGGCCGGCGGGGGAGGGTCACGGGCCACATCCTCGCGCCCGGCGCGGGGCCGGCCGGCCGACGAGGCAGACGCGGGCATCAGCTCGACGCGCCGACGGCAACCCTCGAACGTCTTCTCGCCGAGGCGACCGACGACGCCACTCGCCGGCACTTTCGACCCGGACTACCGGGAGCGGCGCGCTCGTGCCCCGCCGCGTGGTGTCGTGCGGACAGCCGCTGGCAGCGGCGCGCCGGCCTGGTCGCCTTCGTCAAGTTGGCACCCCCAGGCTCGGGAGCAGTTCGGCGGCTTCACCGAGCTGGTGCTGCAACGGTGCCGCGACGGGGGGGCCGCGCCACTCTCCTCTGAGCCTGTCGGTCCTCACTCCGGGGGAGTTGGCGGGGCGAGCGCGACGTTTCCGCGGTGGTCGGCGCGGGAACCACTACTGACGTGGGTGCCGAGTCGCTCGTGTGGTTCCTCATCCTGGTCGCCCTCTTCGGCTTGATCATCGGGGCCATCGGCCGGCTTCTCGTCCCCGGTCCCACGCC
>DATACM010000082.1:0-10732 GCA_036259055.1 Acidimicrobiales bacterium
ATCGGCGCCCCCGTCATGATGCGGACCGCCTGGCCCGGCCCGACCGGCTGCGCCGGCGCCGTCCCCGCCGCCAGGGTGGCGACGACGTCCAGGCGCACCGGGGCACCGGCGGTGTCGGCCGCCCGCACCGCGTAGCCGTCCATCGCGGTGTTGGCGAACGGCGGGACGTCCTCGCCGGCGACGACCGGAGCGGCGGTGACGCACCCCGCCGCGTCGAGCAGCGGGACCGGCCGGGGGGCGAGGGGCGGGCAGGCGGCGAGGACCTGCCGGCGGGCGTCGTCGAGGGCGATCACGGGCGACCAGTCCCGCCGTCGTCCGTCAGGTGAGCTCGTTGCGCCGCACCAGGTCGGCCAGAAAGGCGCGGAAGCCGGGGCCGAGGTCGACCCGGCTCATGGCCAGCTCGACGGTGGCGCGGAGGTAGTCGAGCTTGTCCCCGATGTCGTAGCGCCCCTGCTCGAAGACGTGGCCGTAGATCGTCTGCTCCTTGAGCAGCACGGCCATGGCGTCGGTGAGCTGGATCTCGCCGCCCGCCCCCGGGCCCACCCGGTCGAGGGCGTCGAAGATCTCCGGGGTGAACACGTAGCGGCCCATCACCGCCAGGTTCGAGGGGGCGTCCTCGGGCCTGGGCTTCTCGACGAGGTCGAGCACCTGGACCAGGTCCTCCTCCACCTGCTCCGGCCGCACGACCCCGTAGGCGGAGACGTCCTGGAGGGGGAACTCCTTGAGGGCGACGACCGAGCGCCCGTAGCGCTCGTAGATGTCGAGCATGTCCCGCAGGACCCGGGACTCCGCGGTCATGATGTCGTCGCCCAGGAGGACGGCGAAGGGCTCGTCGCCGACGTGCCCGCGGGCCACGCCGACGGCGTGGCCGAGGCCCCGGGGCTCGCCCTGGCGCACGTAGTGGATGTCGGCCATGTCGGCGATCTGGCGCATCTCCCCCAGGAGGTCGGACTTGCCGGCCGCCTCGAGGTAGTGCTCGAGCTCGAACGAGCGGTCGAAGTGGTCTTCGACGGACCGCTTCCCGCGCCCGGTGATTATCAGGATGTCCCGGAGCCCCGACCGCACCGCCTCCTCGACGACGTACTGGATGGCGGGCTTGTCGACGACCGGCAGCATCTCCTTGGGCTGGGCCTTGGTGGCGGGCAGGAAACGGGTGCCCAGCCCGGCGGCGGGGATCACCGCCTTGCGCACGGCCTGCTTCACGACGTTGCTCCTCTCTGGCCGAGGGCCGACGGGCCGGGGCGGCGAGTGACGGGGTCCTCGCCGAACGTGGCTTGCTCGACCCGGTTCCCGCCCTCGTGCTTGGCCCGGTAGAGGGCGGCGTCGGCCGCCGCCTTCAGCTCCTTCTCCGACGTGCCGTGCTCGGGATAGGAGGCGACGCCCAGCGACATGGTGATGGGGAGCCGGAGCTCGTCGATGGCGAAGGGCTCGTCGGTGACCGTCGCCCGGACCTTCTCGGCCACGAGGAGGGCGCCGGCCAGCCCGGTGCGGGGGAGGAGCAGGGCGAACTCGTCGGCGCCCTCGCCCAGGCGGGTCAAGAGGTCGACCTCACGGGTGGACTCGGTCAGGCGTCGGGCCACCTCCACCAGCACCCCGTTGCCGACCTGATGACCGTAGGTGTCGTTGATGCCCTTGAAGCCGTCGAGGTCGCAGAACACGAGGGAGAAGGGCTCGCCGAACCGGACCGACCGCGACAGCTCCTCGGAGAGGCGCAGGGAGAAGTTGCGGGAGTTGCCCAGCCCGGTCAGGCCGTCGGACAGGGACAGGCGCTTGGCCTCCTCGTACAGGAAGCTGTTGTCGATGGCCGTCTCCGCCTGGCGGACGAGGGTCTGCAGGGTCTCGACGTCGTCGGCCGAGGGGGGCTGGCCGCCGGGCAGACCGTAGAGGGCCAGCACCCGGAAGATGTGGCCGTCGGCGCGGACCGGAGCGGCCACCGCCGCCGCCCCCGCGGCGGCGGGCTCGCCGGGCGTCGGCCCGCCGACGTCCGGTCCCGGCCAGACGACCACCTCGTCGGTGGCGGCGGCGGCGCCGGCCACGCCCTCGCCCCGGACCAGGTCGCCGAGGTCGCCCACCGCGCCGAAGGTGGAGATGGCCCGCAGCCGGTCGCTCCCCGGCACGATCTCGTAGACGACGCCGGCCTCGGCGCCGAGGTAGAGGACCGACGTCTCCAGCACCGCGCTCACCATGCCCGGGAGGTTGTGGGCGTCGGCCAGGGCGTCGCCCAGGCGGGTGAGGGCCCGGCGGAACTCCGACGAGGCCCGGGTGACCTCGCCCAGGCGGGTCTCGAGCTGGCGGTGGCGCGCCTCGAGCTCGTCGTGGCGGGCCTGGAGGTCCTCGAGACGGGCGCGCAGGGCCTCGTCGCCGAGGTCGTGGCCGGCGCTCATCGTCCCATCGTACGGGGGGTGAAAGCAGCGGCGGCGCAGGTAGACTGGCAGTCGCACCCTTCGACTGCCAGCGCTTGGCGGAGGCCCACCGGATGCCGATCTACGAGTACTCCTGCAGGTCCTGCGGACAGCACCTGGAGATCGCCCAGTCGTTCAAGGACGACGCCCTGACGACCTGCCCGGCGTGCGGCGGCGCCCTGCGGAAGGTCTACGGCTCGATCGGCATCACCTTCAAGGGCAGCGGCTTCTACCGCACGGACAGCCGAGGGTCGTCGACCACCGGGGCCAAGGCCGACGGCGGGGAGAAGGCAGGGGCGGAGAAGCCCGACAAGGCGTCCAAGGCCGACACCGCCACCAAGGGCGACTCGTCTACGAGCGAGCCCTCCAAGGGGTCGGGCGGCGGCAAGGACACCTCCGCCCCCAAGGCACCCAAGGCCCCCAAGGCCCCCAAGGCCAAGGCCGCCTCCGCCTGAGCACCGCCTGATGGCCGAGGAGGCCGCGGAGATCGCCGTCCTCGGCGGCACCGGCTTCTACCGGTTCCTCGACGACATCAACGAGGTGGCGGTGCAGACGCCCTACGGGCCCCCGTCGGCCAAGGTGGCGGTGGGCGACATGAGCGGGCGGCGCGTCGCCTTCCTGCCCCGCCACGGCGTGCACCACGAGGTCCCCGCCCACCAGGTGAACTACCGGGCCAACCTCTGGGCCCTGCGCCGCCTGGGCGTCCGCCGGGTCCTCGCCCCCTGCTCGGTGGGGTCGCTGCAGCCGCACCTCAAGCCCGGCGACTTCGTGGTGTGCGACCAGCTCGTCGACCGCACGAGAGGGCGGGCCGACACCTACTTCCACGGGCCCTTGCTGAACCACATCCCCTTCGCCGACCCCTACTGCGCCGAGCTGGGCGCGGTGGTCTTCGATGCGGCCCAGGCCGAGGGGATCACCGCCCATCCCGGCGGGACGGTCGTGGTCATCCAGGGGCCTCGGTTCTCGACCCGGGCCGAGTCCCGCTGGTTCGCTTCGGCCGGCTGGGACGTCGTCAACATGACGCAGTACCCCGAGGTGGCGCTCGCCCGGGAGCTGGGCATGTGCTACTCGGGCATCGCCCTGGTCACCGACTACGACGTGGGCCTCGAGGGGGTCGAGGGCATCGAGCCGGTCACCATGGAGGTCGTCTTCCGGGTGCTGGCCGACAACGTCGAGCGGGTGCGCCGGCTGCTCGCCCGGGCGATTCCCGCCGTCCCCCTCGAGCGCTCCTGCGCCTGCGGCCAGGCCCTGGACCCCGGTTCGCTGCCGACCTAGCATCGGGCCCCAGCAGCCGGCGCTTCCCCCTCCGGGTCCCTTCCCGTCGAGGAGTCGCCGTGCGCCTGCGTCGCCTGTCCCGCTCGCCCCTGATCTTCTGGGCGGCCGTCGCCGTGCTGGCCCTGCTGACCGCGTCGGTGGTCGGACGCCTGGTCGGCCAGGCCCGGGCTGCCGCCGCCCGCTACGGCCACCTGCGCCCGGCGGCGGTGGCCACCCGGGCGGTCGAGGCGGGCGCGGTCGTGGGCGCCGACGACGTCGTCGTGCGCCAGGTGCCCGCCGCCTTCCTCCCCGAGGGCACGGTCGGCGCCCCCGACGAGGTCGTGGGCCGGACGGTCGTGGTGGCCGTGTTCCCCGGCCAGCCCGTCGTGCGGGCGCAGCTGGCGCCGCACGGCCGGCGGGGCGTGGCCGCTCTCCTGCCACCCGACGCCCGGGCGGTCAGCGTGCCCGCCGGGGCGGCCAGCCCCCGGTTGGAGAGGGGCGACGTCGTCGACGTGCTGGCCACGTTCGGCGAGGAGGCGGCGCACGGGGACGGCGGCGAGCCCACCTTCCCGGTGGCGGGCGCCGCCCTGGTGGTCGACGTCGGCGAGGAGTCGGCGACGGTGGCCGTCACCGCCGAGGAGGCGGCCAGGGTGGCGTTCGCGGTCGTGCACGGGGCGGTGACCCTCGCCCTCACCGCCGGCCCGCCGGCGTCGCTCAGCGCACCCCGCTGATCAGCAGGCCCAGGACGACCAGGCCGGCGACCACCCGGTAGGCGACGAACGGGGCGAACGAGCGGGTGCGCACGACCCGCAGCACCAGCCACACCGCCACCCCCCCGGTGACCGCCGATGCCGCCATCCCCCACAGGAAGGCGGCTCCGGTGCCCGGTGGCGGGCCGCCCTCGGCCAGCAGCTCGACGCCGGTGTAGAGACCGGCGCCGCCGATGATGGGCAGGCTCATGAGGAACGAGATGCGGGCGGCGGCGTCACGCTCGAAGCCCAGCCACCGGCCGGCGCTGATCGTGATGCCCGACCGGGAGACCCCGGGCTGGAGGGCGCCCGCCTGGCACAGGCCCATGATCACGGCGTCCCGCACCCTGAAGTCGGCCACGTCCCTGCTGCCCGCGGCCCGGTCGGCGGCCAGGAGCACCAGGCCGAAGACGATGAGCATCACCGCGATCAACCACTCCGCCCCCAGATGCTCCTCGATCACCGACTCCAGGGCGTAGCCCACCGCCGCGCCGGGCAGCGACGAGAGGAGCAGGAGCCAGGCCAGGCGCTCGTCGGTGGTGGTCACCGCCCGCCGGCGTAGCGAGGTCACCCCCGCCTTGGCGAAGGTGAGCAGGTCCCGGCGGAAGTAGGCGGCGGCGCCCACGAAGGTGCCGATGTGGAGGGCGACGTCGAAGCTCTTCTCCAGGTCGGCGTTGGCCGGGTCGGTGAACTCGGTCCACCCGAAGAGCCAGGGGATGAGGAGCAGGTGCCCGCTGGACGAGATCGGGAGGAACTCCGAGAGCCCCTGGGCGATGCCCAGGACGATGGCGTGGAGGACGGGGATGTGCTGCGCCGGCTCGGCCGCAGCCGCAGCCGCCGCCGCAGCGGCGAGCACGCCCGTCAGTTGCCGCTGAGGGCGACGTCGCCGACGACCAGGGTGACGCCGGCCGCCCCGCCGGGCAGCCACTCCAGGTCGGACCCCACCGCGACCACGTCCTGCAGCATGCGCTGGAGGGTGGACGCCACGGTGGCCTCCCGCACCGGCTCGGCGGGGGCGCCGCCGCGCACCATGAGGCCCTGGATGCCCACCGAGAAGTCGCCGCTCACCGGGTTCGCCCCCGAGTGCAGCCCGGTGACCGACTGCACGAGGAGGCCTTCGCCGACCTCGGCCAGCAGCTGCTCCTGGGCGAGTTCTCCGGGGGAGAGGACGAGGGCTCGGCTGCCGACGCCCGGCGTCGACTTGTAGCCCCCCCGCACCGCCGAGCCGGTCGACGCCCGGCCCGAGCGGCGCCCGGTGTAGCTGTTGTGCAGGAACCCGGCCAGCACGCCGCCGTCGACGAGCGTGTTGGGGCGGGTGGCCAGCCCCTCGGCGTCGTAGCGGGCGGCGCCGTAGGCGTCGGGGTTGGTGGGGTCGTCGACCAGGGTGAAGCCGGGGACGGCCACCTTCTCGCCCTCCCGCCCGGCGAAGATCGACCGTCCCTTGAGCACCGACTCGCCGGAGAAGGCCCGGGAGAGCAGCCCGAGGAACGAAGCCGTCACCCGGGGCTCGAAGAGCACCGTGAGGTGGCGGGAGACCGGCTTGCGGGCGCCGAGCAGCCGGGTGGTGCGGTAGGCGGCGTCGGCTGCCGCCTTGGCCACGTCGAGGTCCTCGGGCCGGCGGGCGACCGAGTACCCGTAGCCGGTCTGGGTGTCGGTGCCCTCGCCGGCCATGGCGTCGGCGTACACCGAGCACACGGTCCGCCGGGACGACGCCCGGATCCCTTCGCTCGAGGCCACCGCCGACTCGGTGGCGCTGTCGCCGTACTGGGCCGTCTCCACCCCCCGGATGCGGGGGTCGGCCGCCCGGGTGGCCCGGTCGACCTCGAGGGCGATGGCGACCTTGTGGTCGGCCGGGAAGGCGGCCAGCTCGTCCCGCCACAGGTCCAGCTCGACGGGCTCCACGCCGTCGGGGCGGGCCAGGCCGGCGAACTCGTCGACGGTGGCGAAGGAGGCGTTGTCGCGGGCCTCGGCCAGCGTCTCGGCCAGCACCGCTTCGTCGAGGGAGGCGGCGTAGGCGAAGCCCTGGCGCCCTCCGGTGACGACCCTGACGCCGACTCCCTCGGTGTCGGCCGACGACAGCGACTCCACCTCGCCGTCGAACACCTTGATCTCGGTGTGGTGCGAGCGGGCCACGTAGGCCTCGACCTGCTCCCCTTCGACGGCCCACCCCGCCACCCGCTGGGCCAGGGCCAGCAGGTCGCTCACCGGGCCGTCCCGCCGACCGTCATGGCCGCCACGCGGAGGGTGGGCTGGCCGGACGAGACGGGGACGCCCTGGCCGTCCTTGCCGCAGGTGCCCGCCCAGGTATCGAAGTCGTTGCCCACCGCGTCGATGGCCCGCAGGACGTCGGGCCCGTTGCCGATGAGGTTGGCGGCCCGGACCGGCTCGGTGACCTCCCCGTTCTCGATCATGTAGGCCTCGGTCATGCCGAAGACGAAGTCGCCGGTGGCGGTGTTCACCTGGCCGCCCCCCAGCTGCACGCAGTACACGCCGTAGGGCGTCTGGCGGATGATCTCCTCGGGGTCGTCCTCGCCGGCCAGCACGTAGGTGTTGGTCATCCGGACCATGGGCAGGTGCTGGTAGCTCTGGCGCCGCCCGTTGCCCGAAGAGTCCCGCCCTTCCTTGCGGGCGCGCAGGAGGTCCCACATGTAGTCGGTGAGGGCGCCGTCCTGGATGAGGGTGTTGCGCTGGGCGGGATGGCCCTCGTCGTCGACCGCGTAGGTGCCCCATTCGCGGGCGTAGGTGCCGTCGTCCACCAGGGTCACGAGGGGGCTGGCCACCATCTCGCCGACCCGGTTGCGGAAGACGGACGCGTCCCTGCCGACCAGGTCCGCCTCGAGCCCGTGGCCACAGGCCTCGTGGAACAGGACGCCGCCGGCCCCCCGGCGCAGCACCACCGGCAGGGTGCCGGTGGGGGCGGGACGGGCCTTGAGCATGGTCAGGGCCCGCCGGGCGGCGGTGCGGGCGACGTCCTCCACGTCGATCTCGTCGTAGAGCTCGAAGCCGACCGTGCGGCCGGGGCCCTCGTACCCCGTCTGCATTCCCGTGTCGCCGGCCGCCACCGCGTGCACCATGAACCGGGTGCGCACCTGGTCGTCGGTGGTGAGCAGCCCGTCGCTGTTGGCGACGAGGATCTGCCGGCGCCCGTCGGCATAGGACACCGAGACCTGGCGGATCGCCCCGCCCTCCGCCCGGGCGGCGTCGTCGGCCCGGGCCAGCAGCTCCACCTTGCGGGCCTTGGCCACGTCCTGGGGCAGGACCTCGACCTCGTGGGGACGGCGAGCGTCGTGGCGGCTCAGCGCGACCTCGCGCACGCCTTGGCCGCCGCCCCGGGCGGCCGCGGCGGCGGCCTCGGCTGCCGCCCGCAGGCCGGTCTCGCTCAGGTCGGAGGTGTGGGCGAACCCCGTCGTCTCGCCGCGCACCACCCGGATGCCGGCTCCACGGTCGCGCCCCGAGCTCAGCTCCTCGACCTTGGCGTCGTCGAAGTAGGCCGACGAGGAGCGGCGGTCCTCGACGAACACCTCGGCGAAGTCGCCGCCGTTGCGCAGAGCCACGCCGAGGACTCGTTGTACGACGGCGTCGTCGATCATGCAAGCACTCCCAGGACAGGGGCCCGGAGGCCCGAGACTGACCCTCATCCTACGGGAGCCGGCCCCGATCGGTGGCCGCCAAACCGTGCCCAAAACGGCGGTGGCTTGCGTAGTCTGGGGCCCTCTGGAGCGTAAGGGGTTGGCTGGCCGCCGGAGGGGAGTGCTGGCGCTGCGCGTGGTGGTGAGCGCGGCGCTGCTCGCCTTGCTGCTCTCCCGGGTGCACCTGGGCTCGGTGTTCGCCACCGGTGACCGCTCCACCCTGCCGCTGCTGGCGGTGGCGCTCGGCGTGTGGTTCGTGTCCGTCGTGCTGGCGACGGTCCGCTGGCAGCGGACGCTCTCCGCCCTCGACCTGCCCTCGCCCCTGCCGCCACTGCTCTCCCACAGCCTGGCCGGGCTCTTCGTCGCCAACTTCCTGCCGTCCACGGTGGGGGGCGACGTCTTGCGGGTGGTGCGGCTGTCGGCCGACACCGGGCAGGCCCCGACGTCGTTCGCCTCCGTGGCGCTCGAGCGCCTCACCGGCTTCGTCGTGCTCCCGTTGCTGTGCCTGACGGGGCTCCTCCTGCACCCGTCGCTGCTGCGCCTGGGGACGGCCAGCCGCCTGGCCGTCGCCCTGTCGCTCCTCACCCTTCTGGCCCTCGTGGCCATCCTCGCCCTCGCCGCCAGCCCCCGCCTGGGCGGCCGCCTGGCCGACCGGCCCAACTGGCTCCGCTTCGTGGGCGCCGTGCACCTCGCCCTCGACCGCCTGCGGCGCCGGCCCGTCGCCGTGGCCGGGGTCCTGGCCATCGCCGTCTGCTACCAGCTGTCCGTCGTGGCGGCGGTCTGGCTGGCGGGGCGTGCGCTCGAGATCCCGCTGGGCTGGGGCCCGGCGCTGGCGTTCGTCCCCGTCATGGCCATCGCCCAGGTGCTGCCCGTTTCGTTCGGCGGGCTGGGCCTGCGCGAGGGGGCCCTCGTGGTGCTCCTCACGCCGCTCGGGGTGACCACCGAGCAGGCGATCCTCCTGGGCTTCGCCATCTACGGCCTCAACCTGGGGGTCAGCCTCCTCGGCGCTCCGGCCCTGGCGGTGGGGCCGCGCGACGCCCGGGCGCTGGCGTGAAGGCGCCGCCCGACGTCGCCGACGCTCCCCCCGCGTGGCTCGACGACGACCCCGCCGAGCGCGACGAAGCGGGTCCCCGCCCGCTGCGGTGGTGGAAGGAGGTGGTGATCGCCCTCGTCTTCTACGGCGTCTACAGCGCCGTGCGGAACATGCAGGGATCGGCCACCGTCTCCGCCACCCACGCCTTCAACAACGCCCGCCGGGTGATCGACCTGGAGCGGTTCCTCGGGCTCTACCACGAGGTGTCGATCCAGCGCGCCTTCCTGGAGTCGGAGCTGGTGATGACGTTCTGGAACGTCGTCTACGGCACCCTCCACTTCGTGGTGACGATCTTCGTCCTCGTGCTGCTCTTCCGGCGCTTCCCGGCCCGCTACGCCAGGTGGCGGAACGCGCTGGCGGCCACGACGGGCCTGGCCCTGATCGGCTTCGCCTTCTACCCGCTCATGCCGCCCCGGCTGCTGCCCCCGTCCTACGGCTTCGTCGACAGCCTGGCCGTGTTCGGCAGCCCCTGGTCGTTCGACTCGTCGGCGATGCACAAGATCTCGAACCAGTACGCGGCCATGCCGAGCCTCCACTTCGCCTGGGCTCTGTGGTGCGGGTGCGCCCTGGTCTCGGCGCTGCGCCACTGGGTCACGAGGCTGCTGGGCGTCCTCTACCCGGTGGTCACCCTGGCCGCCATCGTGATCACCGCCAACCACTTCATCATCGACGCGGTGGCAGGGGCGGCGGTGCTGGGGGTCGGCTGGGTCCTGGGATCGGCGGTCACCGACGGCCGGGTGTGGCCGCGCCGCCACGCCGGGCCGACCGCCGCCCCCACCGCCGCCTAGCGCGGCGGCGGTCCCGCCGTCATCCCCGCCGCCCTCCCGCCCCGAACTTCACGCGTCGCCCGCGATCTGCGGGGCCGCGGGCGGCGGTCGGTAACCTTTGCCCGCGCTGCGAGAGGAGGTCCGTGCGAGTCGTTCCGGCGGCGAGGGCTGCGCCACCAACCCTGGTCGAGATCGCCCGACGGGTCGACGCCCGCATCGACTGCCTGCTGAGCGGCGAGATCGAGCGCTGGACAGCGGCCGACCCGGAGCTGGCCGAGCCCCTCGCCGCCCTCCGCGACCTGGTGCTGGCGGGCGGCAAGCGGCTGCGACCGGCGTTCTGCCACTGGGCGTTCGTCGGCGCCGGGGGTGACCCCGACGACCCCTGGGTGACCGACGGGGGCGCGGCGCTCGAGCTGCTCCACACCTTCGCCCTCATCCACGACGACATCATGGACGGCTCGTCCCGACGGAGGGGGACCGAGACCGTCCACGTGAGCTTCGAGGAGCGGCACGCGCTGGATGGTTGGCGGGGCGAGGGCCGCCGCTTCGGGGAGGGCGTGGCCATCCTTGTCGGCGACCTCGCCTTCGTCTACGCCGACCACCTCCTCGACGGGGCGCCGCCGGCGGCCGCGGACGTGTTCACCGAGCTGCGCATCGAGGTGAACGTGGGCCAGTACCTCGACCTGGTCGGGACCGCCAGGGGCCGGGCGGGCGCCCACGAGGCCCGCCGGATCTCGCTGTACAAGTCGGGCAAGTACACGGTCGAGCGGCCCCTCCACCTGGGCGCGGCGCTGGCCGGGCGGTTGGAGGACCTGGCCGCGCCGCTGTCCGCCTTCGG
>DATACM010000083.1:0-3988 GCA_036259055.1 Acidimicrobiales bacterium
GGCCGCGCAGGCGCTTGAAGATCGCGTCGAACCGGTCGGAGAGGGCGTCGAACATGTGCAGCCCAGGCTACCGGACGGGTCCCCCGCGGCCATCGGCAGCGACGGGTCCGGTTGCGACGAGCCACCTGGTCGAACTGTTCGTCCAGGTGGCCACTGAGGAGCCACCTGGCCGATCAGTTCGGGGAAGTGGTCGGGGCGTGGTGCGAAGCACCCGGGTGTCCGCCGCTACGAGAACAGAGCCTCGACGAACTCGTCGGGGTCGAAGGGGGCGAGGTCGTCGACCGTCTCGCCCAGGCCCACCAGCTTGATGGGGATGCCCAGCTCGGTCTGGATGGCGAGGGCGATGCCGCCCTTGGCCGTCCCGTCGAGCTTGGTCAGGACGATGCCGGTGACGTCGACCGCCTCGGTGAACTCCCGGGCCTGGGTGAGGCCGTTCTGGCCGGTGGTGGCGTCGATGACCAGCAGCACCTCGGTCACCCGGCCGGCGCCCTTCTCGGCCACCTTGCGGACCTTGCGCAGCTCCTCCATCAGGTTGACCTTGGTGTGGAGGCGGCCGGCGGTGTCGGCGAGCACCAGATCGGAGCCCCGGGCGGCGGCCCGCTCGACGGCGTCGAACACCACCGCCCCGGGGTCCCCGCCCTCGTTCCCGCGCACGAGCTGGGCCCCGGCCCGCTTCGACCACAGCTCGAGCTGCTCGGCCGCCGCCGCCCGGAAGGTGTCGGCGGCGGCCATGACCACCGAGCGGCCGGCGGCGATCTGCTGGCGGCCCACCTTCCCGATGGTCGTCGTCTTCCCTACGCCGTTGACGCCCACGAACAGCCAGACGTTGGGAGCCCCGGGCTCGAACCGCAGGCTGCGGTCGGCGACGGTGAGGCTCTTCTTCAGGTCGGTCTTCAACGCCTCGACCAGCTCCTCGGGCGAGGAGATGGCCTCCGACTTCACCCGGCCCCGAAGGTCGTCGAGCAGGGCCGTTGTCGTGGTCATCCCGACGTCGGCCCGGACCAGGGCCTCCTCCAGATCGTCCCAGACCTCCTCGTCGATCTTGCCCTTGGACCGGATCGACCCCAGGTACCCCGACAGCAGGGCGCGCGCCTTGCCCAGGCGGTCGCTGAACCGGGGCCGAGGGGGCGCCTCCTCGGGGACGGCCTCCTCGGGGACGGCCTCGAGCTCGGCGGCCGCCTCCAGCTGGGCGGCCGCCTCCCGCTCGGCCTGGGCCAGCAACGCCTCCGCCTCGGCCACCACCTCGGCGGCCTGGCGCTCGAGCTCCTCGGGCGTGGCCCCTCGGCGGCGGGTCGGCGGAGGGGCGGGAGGGGGGAGGGGGGACGCGGGCGGCAGGTCCACCTCGTCGCCGCCCCGGCGGGGCCGGCGGGTGGCGACGACGGCGGCCACCACGCCGGTGACGGCCAGCACGGCCAGGAGGACGAGGACGACTTCCATCTCCCTCTCACCCTACCGATCCGCCGAGGGAGGTCAGCCGGCGCGGACGGCCCCCAAACGCTCGGACACCACCCGGGACGTGCCCCCCGCCTGCATGGTGACGCCGTAGAGGCAGTCGGCTGCCTCCATCGTGCGCTTCTGGTGGGTCACGACCACCAGCTGGGCCTCCTGGCGGAACTCGCCGAGCAGGTCGAGGAAGCGATGCAGGTTCACGTCGTCGAGGGCGGCCTCGACCTCGTCGAGCAGGTAGAACGGCGAGGGCCGGCTCCGGAACACGGCGAAGAGAAAGGCCAGCGCACACAGCGAGCGCTCGCCGCCGGAGAGGAGGGAGAGGCGGCGAACGTTCTTTCCCGCCGGACGGGCCTCGATGTCGATCCCGCTCTCCAGCAGGTCGTCGGCGTCGGTGAGGCGCAGCCGCCCCTGGCCCCCGGGGAACAGCGTCTCGAACAGGCGGACGAAGTTGTCGGCGACGTCGGCGTAGGCGGCCGACAGGAGCTGGACGATCTCGGCGTCGACCGCCCGGATCACCCGCCCGAGCTCGCGTCGGGTGGTGCGGACGTCCTCGAGCTGGCCCTCGAGGAACGCGTGCCGCTCCTGCAGGATGGCCAGCTCCTCGCTGGCCAGCGGGTTCACCGGTCCCAGCAGCCTCAGCTCCCGCTCCAGCTCGCGGGCCCGGCTCTCGGCGCTGGTGCCCGGCCCCAGCTCCGGACAGGGGGCGCTCTCGGCCGCCTCGGGCTCGACGTCGAGCTCTCGGCGGACGGCGTCGACGGCCGCCTCCAGCCGCATGGCGGCCTGGGCGGCGTCCAGCTCCGCCCGCCGCGACCGCTCGCGCACCTCTTCGGTCCGCCGCTCGGCGTCGGCTCGGCGCCCCCGCAGGTCGTCGAGGCGCCGGGAGGTGACCGCCAGCACCTCGGCCTGCCGTTGCCGGTGAGCGCGGGCGTCGACCAGGCGGGACTCGACGTCGGCCAGGCGCGCCTCTACGATCCTGGCCAGCCGCTCCACGCAGGCGGCCGCCCGCTCGAGGGCGGCCTGGCGGGCCGCCACCGCCTCCCGGTCGGCGCCGAGGATGCGGCCCAGGCGGGACTCGACGTCCGCCTGGCGGGCGATCAGATAGTCGCGGCGCTGCTCGAGGGCCGCCCGCCTGATCTGCACCTCGGTTGCGAGGCTGGACAGCGCCTCGGCCCGTTCGTGCAAGCGCCGGGCCTCGGCTGCCACCGCCGCCTCGGCCTCGGCGCCGGCCGCCTCCTCCGCCTCGAGCTCGGGAAGGGCGACCTCGAGCTCGACCACCCGACCCTGGGCCGAGGCCAGGCGAGCCACCTGGTCGGCGATGGCGGCTCTGACCCCGTCGACCGCCGCCGCCAGGTCGCGCCGCTCCCCCTCCAGGGCGGCGACGGCCTCGACGAGCACGTTGGCCTCCCGGTCGTGGTCGGCCAACGCCCGCGCCCGGGCGTCGTGGCGGGCGGTGTGCTCGGCGAGGGCCCGGCGGGCCGCCTCCAGCCACTCGGACACCTCCCCGGCGGTATCTGCCGCCCGATCGGCCCGGCGGCGGGCGTCGGCCAGGGCGGCCCGGGTGGCGGGCGGGCCTCCGCCCCCGACGCGCCAGCCACCGGGCGCGAACCGGTCCCCGGCGTGCGTGACGACGACGGCGGACGGATGGGCCAGCGCGGTGTCGATGGCCTCCTCCCATCCCCCGCCCACCGCCACCGCCCGGGCGAGCAGGACGTCGAGCAGCGGCTCGACGGCGGGCGGGGCGCCGGCGACCGGCGACACGTGCGCACGTACCGGCTCGGCGGCCGGCGGAGCGCCGGGTCGCTCGTCCCGTACTCCGACCCCCAGGGGCAGGACGGCCGGCGCGACGGCACCCGCGACCACCCCGGCCAGTGCCCGGCGGGCGGCATCGACCCCGTCGACGACGAGGGCCCCGAGGGCCTCGCCGGCGGCGGCCTCGAACGCCGCCTCCCACCCCGGCTCGACGACCACCAGGTCGGCGAGGGTCCCGACGACGCCGTCCACGTCGTCGAGCCCACCCCCGTTCGCCTCCACGTGGTCGAGGGCGAGGACGAGGGCCTCGACCCGCGCTGCCCAAACGGCCACCTCGGCGTCGGCCTCCCGGCTCGCCGCCTCGGCGGCGGCGACGTCGGCGGCCGCCGCCGCCCGCTCGGAATCGGCGTCGGCGAGGGCGGCACCCAGGCGGTTGCGGACCCGTGCCGCGCTGTCGAGCTCGACCCGCCGGCCGGCCAGATCGGCGTCGAGCGTCGCCAGACCGTCCTCCAGCGACGCCAAGCGGTTCTCCAGGCGCGCCAGTTCCGCCCGGTCGCGGTCGGCGGCCGCCCGCAGCGCGGCCAGCTCACCCCTGGCCTCGGCCGCCCGCGGCGCCGCCGCCCGGACTGAAGCGGCCGACCGCGATTCCAGGTCGGCCCGGTCGGCCGCCAGCTCGGCCTCCGCCACGTCCAGGTGGTCGAGCTCGGGGGCGAGCGCAGCCATGGCGCCGTCGACCTCGGCCAGCTCAGCCGCCAGGGAGCGGGCGTCGGCTTCCAGCGACGCGGCGAGG
>DATACM010000084.1:0-3501 GCA_036259055.1 Acidimicrobiales bacterium
TGTGCGTCGACAGGGTGTCGCTGGGGAAGGTGGCCCGGTCGATCAGCGCCACCGACAGCCCGGCGCGGGCCAGGAAGGTGGCAAGGGGCGCACCGGCGCAGCGGGCACCGACCACGACCACGTCGTAGGCGTCACGGGCCACTGTCGCTCCCGCTCGATGGTTCTCTCGCGCTCCGGGGGTCGTTGAGGAGCCGGCGGATCTCGGCGTCGGTGGTCGGCGAGAAGTCGGTGTACCACTGGCCCACCGCCTGGAAGGTCGCCGGCATGCGGGCGCAGACGACCTCGTCGGCCACCTCCCCGAGCTCCTGGCAGGTGCGGCGCGCGCCCACGGGCACGGCCACGACGACGCGCGCCGGCCCCATGGCGCGCGCGGCGGACACGGCCGCCCGCATCGTCGCTCCCGTGGCCAGCCCGTCGTCGACCACGATGACCACCCGGCCGGCGACCTCGGGTGGGTCTCGCTCCCCGCGGTAGAGCTTCTGGCGACGAGCCAGCTCCGCCTCCTCCTCGCGCGCCACCTCGTCGACGACGTGGTCGGGGATCTCGAGCGAGCCGACCACCGCCGGGTTCACCACTCGCACGCCGCCCGGCCCGATCGCCCCCATGGCCAGCTCGGTGTGGCCGGGAACGCCCAGCTTTCGCACGAGGAGCACGTCGAGCGGCGCGCCGAGGGCGGTGGCCACCTCGTGGGCGACGGGGACCCCGCCCCGCGGCAGGCCGAGGACGACCACGTCGTCGCGCCCGGCGTACTGGGTGAGCTCCGACGCCAGCACCCGGCCGGCGTGGGTCCGGTCGCGGTAGGCGCGACCGCCCGGGAACGGCGCGGCCACGAGCTCGGCCCTCGGCTACGAGCGCGCCCGCACGAGGACCTTGCCGTTGTCGACCCGGACGTCGAACGCCGGCTGGGGCCCGGTGGCGGGACCGTGCACGACCGAGCCGTCGGCCAGCCGGAAGGTGCTGCCGTGCCACGGGCAGGTGACGCACCCGCCCTCGAACGTGCCGTCGTGGAGCGGCCCCCCGGCATGGCCGCAGACCTCGGCAATGGCGTGGATGGTGCCGCCCTCGTTCACCAGCAGCACCTGGATGTCCTCCGCTCGGACGACGCGCCGGGTGCCCGGTCCCAGCTCGGCGGCGTCGAGCACCGTCACCCAGTCCTGCGGACCCTCCTGCCAGGCGTTGTGGTCGACGTTGACGCCCTTGCGGTATGAGAGGTGCGCACCCAGGTAGCCGCCGACGGTGGCGAGCGTGGCGCCGAGGAAGCTCAGGGCCAGCCCCCGGCTGCGGTCGCCTTTGCGCCGGGCCAGCCACGACAGGCCGTAGCACGCGATGGCGCCGGCGTTCGACATGAGGTGCACCACCCCGAGCCGCTTGGGGGCCCCGAACAGGTCCGACCAGTCGGAGTAGCCGGAGACGACGGTGGGCACGGCACTGGCCACCCCCACGCCGATCAGTGTGTCGGCGGCCCCCTCGGTCGACTCGCTCCCGAAGACGTCGAGGACGAAGGCGCTCGTCCAGGCGCCGATGGTGACGTCGGTGAGCAGGGGATGGAGGGGATGACCCAGCCACGTCCCGGAGAGGGCGTCCTTGACGAGGCCGGGGCGGACCACCGTCGACACTGCGTCGGAGAGGGGCTCGGCGATCTTGTCGAGGCCCTTGGCCTTGGTGATCCGGTCGACCAGGTCCTCGACGAGCTGTGGGGCCATTGGCTTCCTCCTCTGGGGCGATCGCTATTCGGGCGGCACCACCGGCAGCGAGGACATGTCGGCAAGGGGGTACACGTCGAAGTGGGAGAAGTTGTAGACGGGCGCCTGGGCCAGGAGCATCTCGAGCTCGTCGTTGGACTCCACGTCGAAGATCCAGGCCCCGCCGTGGTAGCCGACGATGTGGTAGCGGCCCATGACCTTTCCCTGCTCCTCGAGGGGCTTGGCGTAATCGGGCATCCGGAGGACGGTCTTCATCATCTCGGCCGAGATCCGGGAGATCTCCATCTTCCACACCACCAGGAACTTCATCGTCCTCCCTCGGGTCCTGCGTCGAGCGCACGCCGCTGTCGGCGCCACGTTAGGTCCACCGGAGGTGACGGCGCCCCGGAGGCGATTCCACGCATGGGCGGAGGGGCTTCGGGGCAGGAACCACCCATGACGGACCCCCGCCTGGAAGACCACGTCGTCGGGCTGGAGCTCCAGCTCGTCGAGCTGGTCGAGCAGCGGAACCGCGCCGAAGTGCAGCAGCGGTTCGAAGACGTGGCCAAGCTGGACGCCGACATCGCGGCGGTCCAGCAGGAGCTGGCGGCCACCGCCGAGGTCTTGAGCACCGACGAGCCGGCGGCCGACGAGGAACCCTACGTCCTCGCTCCGACGGTCGACGAGGTCGTGACCGCGTCGGCGACCACCTCGGGCTGACCCAGAGCTTCACCGGTCCTGCCGGCCCCTGGAGAGGGGTCGTGGCGATCGCGGCCCCTCAGGCCGCGGCGGGCTGGTCCGACGACGGGTCCAGCAGGTCGAGCACCGCCTCCTCGAGCCGTCCCTGGGTCAGGAGGCTCCCCTCGCCGTCGCCGGGGCCGCGGGCCAGCACGTCGAGGGCGGCGACCATGGTGTCCCCCGCCAGGTAGCGGTCGACGACCCTGGGGTCGACGTAGGAGGAGCGGGCCACCGCCGGCGTGTTGCCCAGGTAGTGGGCCACCTCCTTGACGGCTCGGGTCACCGCCCGTTTGCGGGCGTTGGCCGATGTCGCCTCGCTCGAGACGGCGAGGGCCACCGCGGCGAGGACCGTGGCGTTCCACGTGCGGAAGTCCTTGGCGGTGAAGTCACCGCCCGTCGCCTCCTTCACGTAGGCGTTGATGTCGGTCGACCGGACGTCGACCCAACGCCGGCCGTCGCGGTAGGCCAGCAGCTCGGGCTTGCCGCCCCGCCGGCGCTTGAGGGCCTCGACCACTGCGTACACCTCGGGGTCGACCACCGACTGGATGCGGCGCTTCCCGCTCTTGGACGCGTAGTCGAACTGGACAGTGGCGTTGCCCAGCAGCTTGACGTGACGGCGGTGGATGGTCGCCAGGCCGAAGGTCTGGTTCTCCTCGGCGTAGCCCTCGGTGCCGATGCGGAAGAACCCCAGGTCGAGCAGCCGGGTGGCGCACGCCAGCACCCGCTCCCGAGTGAGGTCCTCGCCGCCGAGATCCTCGGCCACCTTGCGCCGCAGGCCGGGTAGCGCCTCGGCGAACTGCAGCATGTGGTCGAACTTCTCCCTGTCGCGCCGCTGTCGCCAGGCGTCGTGGTAGCGGTACTGCTTGCGACCGCGGGCGTCGACACCGGTGGCCTGGATGTGCCCCCGGGGGTCGAGGCAGATCCACACGTCGGTCCAGGCCGGCGGGATCGCCAGCGCTCGGATGCGGTCGAGGACCTCGGGATCGGTGACGCGCCGGCCGGTGCTGTCGACGTAGGTGAAGCCGCGACCGGCCCGGCGCCTGCGGATGCCGGGCGCCGAGCAGTCGGCCCGTCGCAGTCG
>DATACM010000085.1:0-2233 GCA_036259055.1 Acidimicrobiales bacterium
CGCGGAACGAGGCCGCAACTCATCGGCGGCCGAAAACTTGGCGATTCGTCGGCGAACGGCGCCCGCCGCCTGCGGTCCAGGGCCGATCGCGGCGACACGAACGCGACGCGATCGGCGACTCCATGACGCCATCCAGGCTCATGAGGAGAATCGTCGCATCGGAGTTCCTTCGATGAACTCCCAGGTTCAGAATCGCCGCTGGCCACGCTCAGGACTGCGGGCGCTCGGCTTCACTCGGCCGGTCACTCGGCCGGCTCCCGGGGCTGTCGTCGTGGGCGGCTGGTACGACCCCATGGTTTGATGATCGCGATCACCGTGGCGCTGAGGAGCATCAGCGGCGTGGCCACCACCGCCGGCAGTAGCGCAGGGCTGAACCCCGTCGAGCCCGTCCTGGCTCGGGTTTCGATGGTGTCGCGTACGGCCGGGTCGATGATGGCAACGCCAACGACGACCGTGACGATCGCCAGCACGAACTTGGTGATGACCCACCAGTGGCGGAACAGGCCCCAGCGCGTGGCGAGGGCGAGAACCAGCCCGGTGGCGAATGTTGCGAGGGCGGCGGCGGGCATGACGTGGTTCACGGTCGTGTCCATCGCGGCGTAGTAGCCGTCGGCGAGCGTCTCGCTCCCCGTGAGCGTGGCCGAGACGCCGAGGAACCGATTCGTCACGACCGCGCCGAGCCACACTCCCGAGACGACGACGTGCGCGGCCACGGCCGTCTTCCGGGACCGCGGGGACAAGTGCCGGCCGGCCGTGGCCTGCCGGGCCAGGCCGCTGGGGCGGGCGGCGACGAGGCTTCCTCGCTTCTCAGGCGGTGATGTCACGGCGCCAGAGGCTGAACAGCCCCGCGCAGAGCGCGGTCGCCACGTAGGCAAGGGTGAGCGCAAGGGCGTGCCGGTAGGAGACATCGGTGGTGCCGCCGGCAGCGAGGGCTTCGACTTGGAGCCCGGGCAGGAACCGGATAGCGGTCGACCATGCTTGTCCGAGCAGGTGCTCGAACGGGCCCGCCCAGGCGACGGCCACCCCGACGGCGACAGGGACCGAACGCACCAGCACGGCCAGCAGCGTGCCGTAGACGGCCCACGCTGCGACACCTGCCAGCGCCGAGAGATAGTCGCCGGCTGCCGCGCCCAGACCGTCCATACCGAACCACTCCGTCGTCGAGATCCCCTGGCTCGGCGCCAACGCCAGCGCCAGCAGCACACTGAACACGGCGGCGGCGGCAAGCGTGGCGGCGGCGAAGACAACCAGGGCGAGGACCTTGCCGGCGACGACGCGCAGCCGACGAGGTTCGTGCAGGAGCAGGGTCCGCAGCGTGCCGTGGGAGAACTCGCCAGCCATGCGGGCGGCGAAGATGACGAGCACCACGACACCGAGGAACCCGGTGCCGACCCGGAACGCCTGGGTGGCCCCACCGACGGCGCTGAGCGCTTCAACCGTGATGCCCCGTCCGGGCGGCGAACTCCCCGCCGGCTGGGCCGAGAGCACGGAGGCCAGCGTGGTGATCGCCGCGAAGGCGACGGCGGCAACGGCGGCGGCGGTGACGACCCATCGCCGGGTGAGCAGGGCTAGCTCGGCGCGCACCACCCTGGTCACCGTTGCGCTCTCTCTTCCGTGCGCGCCACCAGGGCCAGGTAGCGGTCCTCGAGACTGGCGGCCGTGCACTCGAGCCGGGCCAGGGTGACGCCGAGCGCCGCCGCCTCGCGGTTGATGGTGGCGGCGACGGCGGTGGCGTCGGTTCCGTTGACGGCGACGGCCAGATGGTCGCCGTGGCTGTCGACGGCACGGCCCCGTTCGGCCAGCGCTTGGCGGAGCCGGGCAATGTCGTGGCCGTGTTCGGGGGCGACCAACACCCACATCCCCGTGACGGTGAGGAGCTGGTGAGCGGGGCCTTGGTACAGGCGGGCGCCTCGGTCCATCATGACGAGCCAGTCGCAGACCTGTTGGAGATCGGCCAGCGCGTGGGACGACACCAGAAGCGAGCGCCCAGCACGGGCAAGCGCCTTCAGGAGAGTGCGCATCTCGGCGATGCCGACGGGGTCCAGCCCGTTGGCGGGCTCGTCGAGGAGGAGTACGTCGGGGTCGCCCAGGAGTGCCGCGGCGATGCCGAGTCGCTGTTTCATGCCCATCGAGTAGGTGCCGTACCGGTCGTCCTCCCGACCAGCTAGCCGCACCTCGCCGAGCACGGCAGGTATGCGGGCCGGATCGTGAGCGCCCACGCGTGCCACCAGCT
>DATACM010000086.1:0-15978 GCA_036259055.1 Acidimicrobiales bacterium
TTCGACCCGGACTCGGCGCCGCGCGTCGTCACCGACATCCCCGGTCCCCGCTCCGCCGAGCTGTGGGCCCGCGACGCCGAGCACCATGCGTCCAACTCCTCCCTCGGGGCGCAGTCGCTGCGCATCGTCATCCAGGACGCCCTCGGCCCGCTCGTGCGCGACGTGGACGGCAACGTCTTCGTCGACTTCGCCTCGGGCATCGTCGTGGCCAACCTCGGTCACTGCCCGCCCGCCGTGGTGAGCGCCCTCCGCGAGGAGGTGGGCGGGCTGATCCACTACTTCGACTTCGCCACGCCCGCCCGGGTGGCGTTCTTCGAGGCCCTCGCCCGCACGCTGCCCCCGGAGCTGCAGACCTTCCAGATGTACTCGACCGGCAGCGAGGCGGTGGAGGCGGCCCTGCGCCTGGCCAAGTCCTGTACCCAGCGGTACGAGGTCATCTCGTTCTACGACGCCTGGCACGGGCGCACCCTCGGGTCGATGTCGCTCATGGGCGGGTTCCCGCTCAAGCACGGCTACGGCCCCTTCGCCCCGGGCGTGCTGCACAGCCCCAACGCCTACTGCTACCGCTGCCCGGTGGGGCTGACCCGCGAGAGCTGCGAGGTGGCGTGCGCCCGGTTCGTCGACCGGGTGCACCAGCAGTCGGTCGACCGCGAGGTGGCGGCCGTCATCATCGAGCCGGTGCAGGGCGTGGGCGGGGTGATCCCCCACCCGCCCGAGTTCCTCGCCCACCTGCGCGAGTTCTGCGACCGCACCGGGGCGCTGCTGATCTTCGACGAGATCCTCACCGGCATGGGCCGGACCGGGCCGATGTGGGCGTTCGAGGAGTCGGGCGTCGTCCCCGACGTGCTGCTCGCCGGGAAGGGCCTGGCGTCGGGCTATCCCATCTCGGTGATCGCCTCCCGCCGGGAGATCCTCGACCGGCTGCCGTTCGGGGGGCCGGGCGCGGGGGCGTCGACGTTCGCCAGCGGCAACCTGGCCTGCGCCGCCGGCGCGGCGACCCTGGGGCTCCTCGAGGACGGGGCCGTCCTGGCCAACGCCCGGGCGGTGGGCGCGTCGATGTTGGCCGCCCTGAACGAGCTGAAGGAGCGACATCCGATCATCGGCGACGTTCGCGGACGGGGCCTCCTGCTCGCCCTCGAGCTGGTGGCCGACCGCCGGACCAAGGAGAAGGTGACGCCTGCGGTGGTCCGCCGCCTCCTCGTCGCTCTGGCCCGACGCGGGGTGCTCGTGGCCGGCGGCGGGCACATACTGCGGATCACGCCCCCGCTGGTCATCGGCGAGGCGATGGCGCTGCGGGGGATCGAGCTGGTCGACCAGGCGCTCGCGGAGGTGGAGGCGCCCTGAGCCCCACGTTCGCGGCCGTCGACCACGTGGGGATCACGGTGGTCGACCTCGGCCGGTCGATCGAGTTCTGGGAGCGGCTGCTGGGGGTGGCGGCGCGCGACCGGGCGGTGCTGGCCGGGCCCCGCCTGGGAGGGCTGCTCGGCTACCCGCCGGGCCTTCGGATCGACTCCTGCTGGATCGACCTGCCCTCGGGTGGGGCGCTGGAGCTCCTCCAGTACCTCGACCGTGACGACCCGCCCTACGACGAGGGCACCGCCCACCCCGGCAACGTCCACCTCTGCCTGCGGGTCGAGGACATGGCCGCCGGGCACCGCCACGCCGTCGACTCGGGCGCCCGGCCGGTGGGGGAGGGCCCCATCGAGGTCCCTGCCGGGCCCCACGCCGGGCTCCGGATCGCCTACCTCCGCAGCCCCGACGGGGTGACGATCGAGCTGCGGGCCTACCCCTCCTGAACCGGCGGTGGTTTCTACTGCTCCAGCGACACAAACCACCGCCGGTTCGGTTCAGGGGGCCAGGAACCGGCGGATCGAGGCCGCCACCGCGGCGGGGTCCTCGAGGGGACCGAAGTGGCCGAGGGCGGGGAGGACCTCGGTGCGGGCGTCGGGCAGGCGGTCGAGGAGGGCGGCGGGCGCCGCCGGGCCGAAGGCGTCACTGTGCTCGCCGCCGGCCAGCAGGACCGGGCAGCGGACGTCGCCCAGGCGGGAGAAGCCGTCGTGGGCGGTGGCCATCTCGTAGACCAAGGCCTCGTTCTCCGGGCGGCACTTGAGGCGCACCGTCCCGTCGGCCAGCTCCTCGAACCCGTGCTCCACGTAGGCGTTCAACGCCTCCGGCACCCAGGCGACGAACGGCGGCTTGGCCGCGTACTGGGCGCGCGCCTCGTCCCGGGACCCGAACCCCTCCCGTCGCCGGCGGGCGCTTGCCGCCAGCCAGCTGCCGGTGTCGCGCCCGAGCGGCGGGTCGGCGGCCACGAGGATGGGCTCGAAGCAGTAGAGAGCCGCGAAGGTGCCCGGGCGGGTCTCTTCGGCCAGCAGCACCGCGGTGCCGCCCGAGGAGTGGCCGACGCCGAACAGCGGGGCGCCGGCGTCACGGGGGCCGAGCCCGTCCACCGCCGCCAGAACGTCGAGGGCCAGCCCCCGCCAGTCGAAGTCGAGCCCCGGCGGCGTGCCCGAGTCGCCGTGGCCCCGGTGGTCGAGGGAGAGGCACCGGAAGGCGTCGTGCAGGTGGGCGGCGACCGGCGCCCACACCAGGCCGTGCAACCCGGTGGCGTGGGCGAAGACCAGCGGCGGTCCGGAGCCGCCCAGCTCGTGGACGGCGACGGCGACGCCGTCGCCCGCCGCAAGGACCGTCATCGGAGCAGCCCGAGCGCACGCATTGCGCCCTGCTCTACAGTTCGCCCGGCCCTACAGGCGGGACGCGCAAGGATGGCGATGAGGTATCGGCTGGTCGCAGTGGCGATGATGTTGGTGCTGGGGGCCTGCGGCGGGGACGACGGCGAGGAGGTGGGCACCGCGGGGGACGCGGCGACGGCGGCGCGGACGGTCGAGGTGCGCGCTCTCGACACCCGGAAGTACGAGCCGACCGAGATCAGGGTGCAGGCGGGAGAGACGGTCACGATCCGTGTCACCAACACCGCCACCAGCCTGCACGAGTTCTACCTGGGCAGCGAGAAGCAGCACGAGGACCACGAGAAGGAGATGGCCGCCATGGGCGACGCCGAGATGAAGATGGCGGACGAGGCGAACCGCATCTTCATGGAGGCCGGCGAGACGAAGCAGGTCACCTGGACCTTCCCCGATTCGGGGAGCGTGATCTACGGCTGTCACATGCCCGGTCATTTCGCCCAGGGGATGAGGGGCACGGTCACCGTCCAGTCGTAATCGGGGCCCAGTAAATGTTACGTGCATATAGCCACAGCGCTTCTAGCGTCTGGCGGTAGACCGCGGCACTTTGTACGGAAATCGATGGTTCGCGCCTACCCGAAAGTGAGCGCCGGCGGTATGCTGCACAAGCGTCTCCGGTCCGCAGTCACCACCCGGTGGTCCCGTCGGACAGCTGTTCAGGAGTCGTCGAAACAGCGCACCCAATAACTCTCCGATATCGCGGCCGGAACCGGTTTTCTGAATGGACGCCAAGCACAGCCTCCTGAGCGTCTTCGACACGGTCAACCACACCGTTGCGCCGCTGAGCACGTTCCAGCGCATCCTGCTCATGACCGACGGCACCGTCACCGACGTGCTGGAGGCCTACGCCCTGGAGCCGATCCGCGTGGTGAAGCTGTCCCAGTCGTTCGACGCGGTGGACGGCGACCGTCCCGAGCTGGACCGTCCGTCCGCCGATCGGGTGCTGCGCCGCTCGATCCTCCTCCAGGGGGCCCACAGCGGCAGCAACTTCGTGTACGCCGACTCGGTGCTCACGCCCGACCACCTCCACCCCGAGGTGCTCCAGGGCCTGCTCGTCAGCGAGAAGCCCCTCGGCCGGCTGATCGCCGAGCACCGGATCGAGACGTTCCGGGAGATCCTGGCCCTCGGGTTCGAGCCCGCCGGCGCCTGTGCCGAGCACTTCGGCATCGACCCGGCCACCAAGCTCGTGTTCCGCACCTACCGGATCCTCGTCTCCCAACGACCGGTCGTGCGGATCACCGAGAAGTTCCCGGTGACCTGGTTCCACTCGCTCTCCCCGAACGGTCCCGAGGGGTCCTCGGCCCGGCTTCGCTCCGACATCCGTCCGTAGTACGGGCGGATCGTCCGGGTTCGCCCAGGGCGGCCCGTATACTCCGGCTCCGGTGAGGAGCACCGTCGAACCGCTGGAGGGGAACAAGGTCAAGCTGTCGGTCGAGGTCGACGAGACCGAGTTCGACAAGGCGATCGACGCCGCGTTCCGCCGGCTCGGCCGGCAGGTCCGGATCCCCGGCTTCCGCCCCGGCAAGGCCCCCCGCCGGCTGCTGGAGGCCCGCATGGGCACCGAGACGGCCCGCCAGGAGGCGCTGCGGGAGTCCCTTCCGGACTTCTACCAGCAGGCGCTCAAGGAGCACGACGTCGAGCCCATCGCCCCGCCCGAGATCGACATCACCGCCGGCCACGACGAAGGGCCGGTCAGCTTCGACGCCGTCGTCGAGGTCATGCCCGAGATCCGGGTCGCCGGCTACGAGGGGCTGCGGGTGGCCCTCCCCAACCTCGAGGTCACCGAGGCGGAGGTCGATGCCCAGATCGACCGTCTCCGGGAGCAGTTCGCCGAGCTCAAGCCGGTCAACCGCCAGGCCCGCGCCGGCGACCACGTGTCGATCGACCGCAAGGTGACCCGCCACGACGAGGTCCTTCTGACCGCCGACGACGAGCTCTACGAGGTCGGTTCGGGGAGGATCGTCGAGGAGCTCGACGAGCAGCTCCGGGGCGCCCGGGCGGGGGACATCCTCAAGTTCAACGCCACCCTGCCGGAGCAGGGCGAGGCCACCTTCTCGGTGCTGGTCAAGGAGGTCCGGGAGAAGGTCCTCCCCGAGGTCACCGACGAGTGGGCCAGCGAGGCGTCGGAGTTCGAGACGGTGGAGGAGCTCCGCCACGACATCCGCTCGCGCAGCGACGCGGTGAAGCGCCTGGAGGCCGCCCTGGCCGTGCGCGAGAAGGTGATGGAGGCGCTGGTCGAGCTGGTCGACGACGACATGCCGCGGTCGCTGGTGGCCGCCGAGATGGAACGCCGCCAGGAGGTGCTGGTCCACCGCCTCGGCCACCAGGGGATCGAGCTCGAGCAGTACCTGCAGCTCACCGGGACGTCGGCCGACCAGTTCTTCGCCCAGCTGGAGCAGCAGTCGGTCGCCGCCATCAAGGCCGACCTGGCCCTGCGGTACGTGGCTGACGCCGAGGGGGTGGAGGTCACCGACGAAGACGTCGAGCAGGAGATCGCCGCCATCGCCCAGCGCCAAGGCACCGACCAGTCCAAGGTCCGGCGGGCCCTCGAGAGCGAAGGGCGCCTCCCCGAGGTACTCTCGGGGATCAGGAAGTCCAAGGCCCTGGAGTGGCTGATCGAGCACACCGAGTACGTCGACGAGGACGGCCGGGTGATCGAGCGGTCGGAGTTGGAGCCGCCCAGCCTCCAGAGCGCAGACCGAGGTCCCGAGGCCGACGAGGGACAGCAGGAGCAGGAGACCCCTGAGTGACCGAGCCCCGACCGACCGACTCCCGAGTGCCGCCGCCCATCTTCAACTACCTGGTCCCCACCGTCATCGAGCAGACCAACCGGGGCGAGCGGGCGTTCGACATCTACTCCAAGCTGCTCAAGGAGCGCATCATCTTCCTGGGCACGCCCATCGACGACACGGTGGCCAACCTGGTGATGGCCCAGCTGCTGCACCTGGAGGCGGAGGACGCCGACAAGGACATCAACCTCTACATCAACTCGCCGGGCGGCGAGATCACCGGGCTGTTCGCGATCTATGACACGATGCAGTTCATCAAGCCCGAGATCGCGACGTACTGCATGGGCCAGGCGGCGTCGGCGGCGGCCGTGCTCCTCGCCGCCGGTACACGGGGCAAGCGCCACGCCCTGCCCCACGCCCGGATCCTGATACACCAGCCCTACGGGGGCGCGGCCGGGCAGGCGGCCGACATCGAGATCCAGGCCAAGGAGATCACGCGGATGCGGGAGCTGCTCGAGCGGGTCCTCGCCCACCACACGGGCCAGCCCATCGAGAAGATCAGCAAGGACACCGACCGCGACTTCATCATGAGCGCCGACGAGGCGAAGGACTACGGGATCATCGACGAGGTGATCCTGACCCGCGAGCTGGCGCAGCTGCCTCAGGCCGCGGGCGTGAGCTGACGTCCCAAGGGGGACCGGGTGGCAAAGTTTGGGGATGGCGGAGACCTTCTGAAGTGCTCGTTCTGCGGCAAGTCGCAGAAGCAGGTGAAGAAACTGATCGCCGGACCGGGCGTCTACATCTGCGACGAGTGCATCGACCTCTGCAACGAGATCATCGAGGAGGAGCTCTCCGAGACCGCTGAGGTCCGCTTCGAGGAGCTGCCCAAGCCGCGGGAGATCTACGAGTTCCTCAACGACTACGTCATCGGTCAGGAGCAGGCCAAGAAGATCCTCTCCGTCGCCGTCTACAACCACTACAAGCGGGTGCAGGTGGGCGGCCACGCCGACGGCGACGTCGAGCTGGCCAAGTCCAACATCCTCCTGTTGGGGCCCACGGGGTGCGGCAAGACGTTGCTGGCCCAGACCCTGGCCCGGCTGCTCAACGTCCCGTTCGCCATCGCCGACGCCACCGCCTTGACGGAGGCGGGTTACGTCGGCGAGGACGTCGAGAACATCCTGCTCAAGCTGATCCAGGCCGCCGACTACGACGTCAAGAAGGCGGAGACCGGGATCATCTACATCGACGAGATCGACAAGATCGCCCGCAAGAGCGAGAACCCGTCGATCACGCGCGACGTCTCCGGCGAGGGCGTGCAGCAGGCCCTGCTCAAGATCCTGGAGGGCACCACCGCCTCGGTGCCGCCCCAAGGGGGCCGCAAGCACCCCCACCAGGAGTTCATCCAGATCGACACCACGAACATCTTGTTCATCTGCGGCGGCGCCTTCGCCGGCATCGAGAAGATCATCGAGAGCCGCATCGGCCACAAAGGCGTCGGCTTCGGCGCCGACCTGCGCCGCTCAGGGGAGAAGGACGTCGGCGTCACCCTGTCCAAGGTCCTGCCCGAGGACCTGCTCAAGTTCGGTCTCATCCCCGAGTTCGTCGGCCGCCTGCCGGTGATCGGGGCAGTGTCGAACCTCGACCAGGAGGCGCTGGTCCGCATACTCGTCGAGCCCAAGAACGCCTACATCAAGCAGTACCGGAAGATCTTCGAGTTCGACGGGGTCGAGCTCGAGTTCGCCGACGACGCCTTGGAGGCGGTCGCCGAGCAGGCCCTGCTGCGGGGGACAGGAGCCCGCGGCTTGCGCGCCATCCTCGAAGAGGTCCTGCTCAACGTCATGTACGACCTTCCCAGCCGCAGCGACATCGGCAAGTGCGTGATCGACCGCTCGGTCGTGCTGGAGAAGGTCAACCCGACGCTCGTGCCCCGGACGGAGCCCGAGCGCCCCGCCCGCCCCCGCCGCGCCGCCTCCTGACCCGGGCCGGGGCCCGGCGTCCGCCAACCGTCCGCGCGGGCGTACGCTCGCGGTAGCCGTTGCCGAGAGGAGGGATCCCTATGGGAAGGGTGTTGAAGGGTGCCGTTCTCGGCGGGGTGGTCGGCGGTTCGGTCGTCGTGGTGCAGTGCATGCAGACCGACGAGCCGACCGACGACCTGCCCAGGAAGGTGGCGATGGGGGCCGGCGTGGGCGCCCTCACCGGCGGCTTCGCCGGCCTGCTGCTCGGCCGGCGCAAGCGCAAGCGGCTCGCACGAAAGGCCGCCAAGCAGGCGAAGCGGGCCGCCGCCCTGGCGGCGGGCGCGTCGGTCCTGGAGGCGCAGCAGCGGGCCGAGCCCGAGCGGGAGAAGCGGGAGAGGCGCGGCAGGCGGGGCAGGAAGGCAGCCAGGAGGGCAGCCGAGAGAGCGGCCGAGGCGGCCCGCCCGGCGGTCGAGCTGGCGGCCAGCCTGGCCCGTGAGCAGGCTCTGCTGGCGGCCGCCGCGGCCAAGCCCAAGGTCGAGAAGATGAGCCGGGCCGCCCGCAAGCAGGCCGACAAGGCGGCCAAGACGTACCGCAAGAAGGCCGACAAGGCGGCCAAGGCGGCCCGCAAGAAGGCCGAGAAGGCGGCCAAGGCGGCCAAGCCCAAGGTCGAGAAGATGAGCCGGGCCGCCCGCAAGCGGGCCGAGAAGGCCGCCAAGGCGGCGAGGGAGCAGGCGGAGAAGGCGGCCAAGGCAGCCCGGCCGCGCGTCGAGCAGGCGGCCGAGGTGGCCCGCGAGCAGGCGACCCGCGTCGCCGAGGTGGCGCTTCCTCGGGTCGAGCAGGTCGCCGAGGCGGCGCGGGCGCAGGCCCTCAAGCTCACCGACCCGGAGCACGCCCGCCTGGCCAGCTAGCGGCCGGGGGCGGTCGGCGGCCCCGTTCGGGGCTGGCAGGCTGGGGCGGGATGGACCTCGCCGGCGCCCTCGCCTACCTGGCCGACCACGTCGACCTCGAACGCGACCCGGCGCCCCAGGCGGCGGCCCGGCGCCTCGACCGGATCCGCCGCCTGGTCGAGCTCATGGGCGACCCTCAGGCCGCCTATCCGGTGCTCCACCTCACGGGGACCAACGGCAAGGGCTCGACCGCGCGGATGCTCACCTCCCTGCTGGTCGAGCGGGGGCTCAGCGTCGGCACCTACACGAGCCCGCACCTGCAACGGGTCAACGAACGGCTGGCCTGGAACGGCGAGCCGATCTCCGACGACCACCTGGTCGACGTGATCGAGGGGGTGGCCGGGCTCGAGCTGCTGCTCGCCGGGCGGCCCACCTATTTCGAGATCCTGACCGCCGCCGCCTTCCGCTGGTTCGCCGACATCGCCGTGGACGTGGCCGTCGTCGAGGTGGGCCTGGGGGGCCGCTGGGACGCCACCAACGTGGCCTCCGGCGACGTGGCGGTGGTCACCAACGTGAGCCTCGACCACGCCGAGACGATCGGTCCCGACCTGGCCGACATCGCCCGGGAGAAGGCGGGCATCGTCGAGCCGGGGGCCACCCTCGTGCTCGGGGAGACCGATCCGTCGCTCTCCGGCATCTTCCACGCCGCCGGCGCCGGGATGGTCTGGGAGCGCGACGTGGAGTTCGGCTGCGCGGCGAACCGGCTGGCCCACGAAGGCCGCCTGGTGGACCTGTGGACGCCGGGCGCCCGGTACCACGACCTGTACCTGCCGGTGCACGGCTCCTTCCAGGGGGAGAACGCGGCGATCGCCCTCGCCGCCGCCGAGGCGTTCTTCGGGGCGCCCCTCGCCGAGGAGGTGGTGACCGACGCCATGGCCGCCGTGCGCCTGCCCGGGCGCCTGGAGGTGGTCGCCCGCAACCCGCTGTGCCTGCTCGACGGCGCCCACAACCCCGCCGGGGCGCGGGCGTCGTCGGCGGCCGTCGCCGAGACCTTCGCCGGCGTCGCCGGCAGGATCCTGGTGGTGGGCCTGCTCCAGGGGCGGGAGCCGACGGAGATGCTGGGCGCGCTCGGCGCGTCGGGGGCCCGCCTGGTCGTCGCCTGCCCGCCGCCGTCCCCCCGCGCCCTGCCACCCGAGGAGGTCGCCGCCGCCGCCGAGGGCCTCGGCGTCGCCGCCGACGTCGCCGACTCGGTGGCCGAGGGGGTGGCGGTGGCCCTGGGCCTCGCCGCCCCCGACGAGCTGGTCCTCGTCTCGGGCTCGCTCTACGTGGTGGGCGCCGCTCGGGCCGCCCTCACGGGCGAGAGCCTCTCCGACCGCTGACCGTCCCCGGCAGCTCTTCGCGGCGAGCCACTCCAGGCGAACTGTTCGTGCAGATGGCTCGTGGCGAGCCATTTCGCCGAACAGTTCGCGACAGGTGGCTGGGGGAGGCACTCGGTCGGCGCGCGGCTGTCCCGGTACCCTCGCCCTGCCATGGACCGCACCCTCGTCATCTGCAAGCCCGACGCCGTCGAGCGGGGCCTGGTGGGCGAGATCGTCGGCCGGCTCGAGGCCAAGGGCTTGCGGTTGGTGGCGGCCGAGCTGCGCACGATCGACGCCGACACTGCCGAGACCCACTACGACGAGCACCGCGAGAAGCCGTTCTTCGCCGACCTGGTGGCCTTCATCACGAGGGGCCCGTCGCTCTTGATGGTGGTCGAGGGGCCCAGCGGGACGGTGGCGATGGTGCGCAAGCTCGTGGGGGCGACCAACCCGGCGGATGCCGACCCGGGCACGATCCGTGGCGACCATGCCACCCAGACCACCGAGAACCTGGTCCACGGCAGCGACAGCCCCGAGAGCGCCAAGCGGGAGATCTCGTTGTTCTTTCCTTCCCTCTAGAGACCATGCCGGGCCGCCGCGCAACTGGGCGGGTTGTGGCTGTCCTTCCCACGGCCTAGCCTTGGCCTCGCACCTCGACCGACTCCCCGGCGCAAGAGCGAGCTCGTATGTCCGAAAACTTCTTCGCCGCTTTCCTGGGCCGGGACATGGCAGTCGACCTGGGGACGGCCAACACGCTGGTCTACGTGCGCGGCAAGGGCATCGTCCTGAACGAGCCCTCGGTCGTCGCGGTCAACGTCAAGGACGGCCGGCCCCTGGCCGTTGGGCTCGAGGCCAAGCGCATGATCGGCCGCACTCCCAACCACATCCAGGCCGTCCGTCCCCTGAAGGACGGGGTGATCAACAACTTCGAGATCACCGAGAAGATGCTCCGGTACTTCATCCACCGGGTGCACCAGCGGCGCTTCGCCAAGCCCCGCATGGTGATCTGCGTGCCCTCGGGTGTCACCGGTGTGGAGAAGCGGGCCGTCCAGGAGGCGGCCGAGTACGCCGGGGCCCGCAAGACGCCGTTCATCATCGAGGAGCCCATGGCCGCCGCCATCGGCGCCGGGCTTCCCGTCCACGAGCCCACCGGGAACATGGTCGTCGACATCGGCGGCGGCACCACTGAGGTCGCCGTCATCTCCCTGGGGGGCATCGTCACGAGCCAGTCGGTCCGCATCGGCGGCGACGAGCTCGACGACGCCATCATCACCCACATCAAGAAGGAGTACTCACTGGCCCTCGGCGAGCGCACCGCCGAGGAGATCAAGATCGCCCTCGGGTCCGCCTACCCCCTCGAGGAGGAGCTGCGGGCCGAGATCAGGGGCCGGGACCTCGTCACCGGCCTGCCCAAGACCATCGTCACCACCACCGAGGAGATCCGCGACGCCCTGGCAGAGCCGGTCAGCGCGATCGTGGACGCGGTGAAGACGACGCTCGACCAGACGCCCCCCGAACTCGCCGCCGACATCATGGAGCAGGGGATCGTGCTCACCGGCGGCGGGGCCCTGCTCCACGGCCTCGATGTGCGCCTCTCGGCCGAGACCGGCATGCCGATCCTCATCGCCAAGGATCCGTTGCACTCGGTGGCCATCGGCTCGGGCCAGTGCCTCGAGGAGTTCAATGTCCTTCGGCAGGTGCTCGCGAACTCTGCCGAAAGGTAGTTTCGCCTCGCAACCAAAGGTTGCTCGGCGAGTTCTGAGGTGCTCCACTCGCCGGCAGAGCCGGCTCCTTCCGCGCTCACTCTTCCTTGCGGACAGCCAGGGGAGGCGCCTGGCGGCGCCGACCGTGGCCGTCCGCATTGCTGGCGGAACCTAGGTGGCCGTCTATCGGCGCCCGCGCCGGCAGCGGTTCGTGCTGCTGCTGCTCGTGCTGACGTCAGTCACGGTGATCACCTTGGACTTCCGCGGCGAGGATGACGGCCTTCTCGAAAGCGTCCGGCGGGGCGCCCGGGACGTCTTCGCCCCGGTGCAGTCGGCCGCCGACCGGGTCTTCGCCCCCGTCGGCGACTTCTTCGGCGGCCTCACCCGCTACGGCGACGTGAAGGCGGAGAACGACCGTCTTCGGAGCGAGCTCGAACAGGCACGGGGCGAGCTGCTCCGCCAAGCCGGCGCCGACCGTGAGCGCCAGCAGCTGCTCGAGCTGCAGCAGCTGACGTTCGCGCCCAACATCCCGGCGGTGGCGGCCCGCGTGGTCTCCGACGCGCCGTCCAACTTCCAGGTCACGGTGAGCATCGACAAGGGCTCCGACAGCGGCATCGCCAAGGGGATGCCCGTGGTCACCGGCGCCGGGCTGGTCGGTCGGGTGGCCGACGTGTCCCGGACGCGGTCCACCGTCCTCCTCATCACCGACCGGGCCTCCAACGTCGGCGTGCGCCTCCAGTCGTCGGGGGACGTGGGGGTGGCCACGGGCGAGGGGCCACGCCAGCCCATGCGGGTCGACCTCGTCCAGCTCGAGACCAAGATCGTCGAGGGCGAGCCGGTGGTCACCAGCGGCCTGCAGCAGAGCGTCTTCCCGCCCGAGATCCCCGTGGGCCGGGTGCGCTCCGCCCGGGTGGCACCCGGTGCGCTCAAGCAGGAGGTCACGGTCGACCCCGTCGTCGACCTCGAGCGGCTGGAGTTCGTCAAGGTCCTCCAGTGGGGGTCGCGGCCCTGACCGCCGAGGCCCGGTTCCGGGCGCCGCTCGTGGTGGTCACCGCCCTCGTCCTGCACCTCGCCGTGCTCTCCCGGCTCCGGCTCTTCGGGGTCATGCCCGACCTCATGCTCCTCCTCGCGGTGACCGCCGGCCTCACCGGCGGACCGTCGGCCGGCTCGGCCATGGGTTTCGCCGCCGGCATGGTGGTCGACCTCTTCCTCGACACCCCTCTGGGGCTCTCCGCCCTCGTGTTCACCCTCGTCGGGTTCGCCATGGGGACGGTCGGGACGGGCATCCTGCGGGCGGCGTGGTGGATCCCCGTCGTGGCCGCCTTCGTGGCCAGCGCCGCCGGCGAGGTCTTCTTCGCCCTCGCCGGCTACGTGGTCGGACAGACCGAGATGGTCACCGCCCGCCTGGCGCTGATCGCGCCGGTGGTCGGTCTGCTCAACGCCGTCCTGGCCCCGCTCGTCGTCCGCATGACGGGCTGGGCTCTGGCGCGCCCGGGGGTTCCCCGCGCCTTCGTAGGATGAGGAGGCGGTGAACCCGGACTCCTCGCGCCTCCGAATGGGTGTCCTGGGCGTCGTCGTCATCTCGCTGTTCGCCGCTCTGCTCGCCCGGCTCTGGTACCTCCAGGTCCTCGCCGCGCCCGAGTTTCGGGTGGAGGCCCAGCAGAACAGCGTCCGGGTGGTCGTGACCGAGGCGGTGCGCGGGCGCATCCTCGACCGCAACGGCAAGGTGCTGGTCGACAACCGGGTCGTCGACGCGGTGACGATCAGCCGCGACGAGGCCAACCGCAACCCGGGCGTCCTGGCCCGGCTGTCGGTCGTCCTCGGCGTGCCTGAAGCGGAGCTGCGCCACCGGGTCGACGACGACCGTTTCAGCCCGTTCAGGCCCGCTCCCGTGGCCGAGGACGTCCCCGAGGAGAAGCTCATCTACATCAGGGAGCACCAGGCCGACTTTCCCGGCGTCGACGTCGTCCCGCTGACCCGTCGCAACTACCCTTCCGGCGCTCTCGCCGCCCACCTGCTCGGGTACGTCGGCGAGATCAACGACCGGGAGCTGGCGGCGAGGAAGGATGCCGGGTACAAGGCGGGCGACACCATCGGGAAGTCGGGCGTCGAGGCGGCCTACGAGACCGACCTGCGGGGCCAGCCGAGGATCGAGAAGCTCGAGGTCGACTCCAAGGGCCAGGTGCTGGGCGTGCTCGGCGTGCAGCCGGCCGTCCCCGGGCGCGACGTGCAGCTCACCGTCGACCTCGACGTCCAGCGCCTGGCCGAGGAGTCGCTGGCCGAGGGCCTGGAGCGGGCCCGCAGCTCCTGGGACAGGAACACGGCCAAGTACTTCCTCGCCCCCGCCGGGGCCATCGTCGTGCTCGACCCCCGGGACGGGTCGGTCGTGGCCATGGCGTCGTACCCGAGCTACGACCCCCGTGAGTTCGTCAACGGGATCACCGAGTCGCGCTTCCGCCAGCTCCAGGACCCCGCCGGGTACTTCCCCCTGAACGACCGGGCCATCCAGGGGCAGTACGCCCCGGGCTCCACGTTCAAGCTGGTGAGCGGGCTGGCGGCGATGCAGAGAGGGCTCATCTCCGCCCGCGACACCATTCTCGACACCGGCTCGATCCAGGTGGGCAACCCGCCCAGGGTCTTCAGGAACGCCCGCGGCCAGGTGAACGGCCGCATCAACGTGGCCCAGGCCCTCACCGTGTCGAGCGACGTCTTCTTCTACGAGATGGGCAAGAACCTCTGGGAGGGGCGGCGCTTCGGCCCCACCGTCATGCAGGAGGTCGCCCGCGACCTGGGGCTGGGCGTCCGCACCGGCATCGAGCTGCCGTTCGAGGCGGACGGGAGGATGCCCACGCCCGAGAGCAGGAGGAAGCTGCACGACACCAACCCTCAGGCCTTCCCCACCCGCGACTGGTTCACCGGCGACAACATGAACCTGGCGGTCGGCCAGGGGGAGGTGGTGGTGACCCCGCTCCAGCTCGCCACCGCCTACGCCAGCTTCGCCAACGGCGGGACCGTCTATGCGCCCCGGGTGGCCGGCTTCGTCTTCGACGCCGACCGCCGGGCGGTGCGGCCCGTCCCGGTGAGGGACGTGCGGCGCATCGAGCTGCCGCCCAACATCCGCCAGCCGCTGCTCGACGGCTTCAAGGGCGTGGTCAGCGATCCGGACGGGACCGCCTTCGGCGCCTTCGCCGGCTTCCCCCTCAACCGCTTCCCTGTCGCCGGGAAGACCGGGACGGCGGAGGTCTTCGGCAGGCAGGACACTGCGCTCTTCTCCGCGTTCGCCCCGGCCGACGACCCCCAGTACGTCGTCACCGTCGTCATGGAGGAGTCGGGGTTCGGCGCCGCCGCCGCCGCCCCTGTCGCCCGGCGGGTGCTCGAAGGGTTGGCCGGCGCGGCTCCCCAGCCGGTCCAGCGCGCCGCCGGGCTCGACTGATGAGGCCCACCCGTGCCGCCGCCGCCCCGTGGCGCCACGTCGACGTGCTGCTCGTCGCCGCCGTGCTGGCGATCAGCGCCCTGAGCCTGCTGATGATCTACTCGGCGACTCGCAACGAGCAGGCGGTCACCGCGCTCGGGGGCAACTACTACCTCAAGCGCCAGGCCATCTTCCTCGTCGTCGGCTTGGTCGCCATGGTTGCCGTGGCCGCCGTCGACTACCGCTCGCTGCACGACGCCGCCCCGGTCGTCTATCTCGTCACCATCGCCCTGCTGATCCTCGTGCTGTCGCCCCTCGGGTCGGCGTCCCGGGGATCGCAGGCCTGGTTCCAGCTGGGCAACTACCAGTTCGAGCCCTCGGAGCTCGCCAAGGTCGCCCTCGTCGTCTGTCTCAGCGCCTACATCGCCACCCATCGGGGCGAGCTCGACGGCCGCCACGTCGCCGTGCTCCTCGGCATGACCGGCATCCCGATGTTCCTCATCTACCTCCAGCCGGACCTCGGCACCGACATGATCTTCGGCGGCATCTTCCTCGCTCTGCTCCTCGTCGGCGGCGCCCGGCTGCGGCACCTCGCCGTGCTGGGCCTGCTCGGCGCCGTCGCCCTGGGCGCGGTGCTCCACTTCGGGGTGCTCGAGCGCTACCAGGTCGAGCGGTTGGCCGCCTTCCTCGACCCCGAGGGCGACCCCCAACGGTCGGCGTACAACCTCCGCCAGTCCCAGATCGCCATCGCCGCCGGCGGGATCGGAGGGCGGGGGGTGTTCGAGGGGTCTCAGACGAACCTGTCGTTCGTGCCCGAGCAGCACACCGACTTCATCTTCACCGCCGTGGGCGAGGAGCTCGGCTTCGTGGGAGCAGCCAGCCTGCTCGCCCTCTTCGGCCTGGTCGTGTGGCGGACGTGGCGAACGGGGATGCTCGCCCGCGACCGCTTCGGCACGTTGCTCTGCGTAGGCGTGCTGGCCATGTTCGTGTTCCAGATCTTCGAGAACGTGGGCATGACCATGGGCATCACCCCCATCGCGGGGATCCCCCTTCCGTTCATGTCCTACGGCGGCTCGTCGACGGTCGCCTGCTTCACGGCTCTGGGCCTGGTGCTGAACGTCCACATGCACCGGTACTCGTGAGGGGGGCGGGCCCCCCTCCCGGCCTCCCCCCAAACCTGCCGAGCGGCT